>USDZ01000241.1 GCA_900553525.1 uncultured Oscillospiraceae bacterium | reverse complement strand
CTGCCGGGCATGGACGGCTTCGCCGTCTGCCGGGAGTTGCGCCAGCGCAGCGAGACCATGGGCATCATCATGCTCACCGCCCGCACCCAGGAAATGGAGAAGGTGGGCGGCCTGATGATGGGCGCGGACGATTACGTCACTAAACCGTTCAGTCCGTCCGAACTGGTGGCGCGGGTGGATGCGCTGCAGCGGCGGGTCGCAGCCGTGAGGGCGCGCGACGAGGTCAATTATCTTGAGGAGCTTCACTCAGGGGATTTCATTCTGAATCTGCGAAGCCGGACCCTGAAAAAACGAGGGCAGCTTGTGGAACTGACGCAGGTGGAATTTCAGATCATGGAGTTCTTTTTCACCAACCCCGGCAAGGCGCTCAGCCGCACCGATATTCTCACCCGGGTATGGGGCGAAGAATATTTCGGGGAAGAGAAGATCGTGGATGTAAATATTCGGCGTCTGCGCATGAAAATTGAAGACAATCCCTCCGAACCCCGGTACATCCTGACGGTATGGGGACTCGGTTATAAATGGAACGCATAGGGCGGTTCCCGGAACAGGAATACAAATAGAAGGGCGGGTGAGAGCTTGGCGCGCAGAGGTATCACGAGACGTTGGATCCTGAACGGCCTGGGCATTGTCGTGGGGTTACTGGTCGTGTTTGAGGTGGCCTTTGCCGTGATTATCCGCTCCTATTATTATCAGCGGGTGGAAACAAGCTTGTATACCCGGGCGAGATCTCTGTCCGACCGGCTCAACGCCGAACTCGAACAGGGGACCTTCGATTTTGAAAGCAGCGCCTGGGAGGAAGTGGAGAATTTCCAGGATAAAGAGCGGGAAAAAATGGAACTCCAGTTCCTGGACGCGGCCGGCAATGTGCTGGTCAGTTCCACGGGGTTCCGGCCGCTGCCGGATGAGAAACCGGATTTTACCGAAGCCTTGCAGGCGGTTCGGAACAATCCCGACGACGATCGGGGGATATGGCGGGGCCGCAACGCCTCGGGAGAAAAAATCACGGCCATGACCGTGCTGGTCCGGTATGCCGACGGCACCGTCTGCGGTGCGGTGCGGTATCTCGTCTCGATGGAACAGATTGATTCCCAAATCCTGCTTCTCATCGCTGTGATGCTGCTTTTCGGGATGGCGGTGATCTTTTTCGTCATGCTGTCCAGCTCCTATTTCGTCAGCTCCATCCTCAATCCGATCACCGAGATCGGTCAGGCCGCGCGCAAGATCGCGCTGGGGGATTACAATTCCCGGATCGTCAAACGGTATGACGACGAGATGGGCGATCTCTGCGACACGATCAATTATATGGCGAGCGAAATCTCGGCGGCGGAACGGATGCAGAACGACTTTATTTCCTCCGTTTCCCACGAACTGCGCACCCCGTTGACCGCGATCAAAGGATGGAGCGAAACCCTTCGCCAGGCGGGTCCCTCGGACAAGGAACTGATGAACAAGGGCCTCGATGTCATTAGCAGCGAGGCGGAGCGCCTGTCCGGTATCGTGGAGGAACTTCTCGACTTTTCCCGTATGCAGGGCGGGCATATGACCATGCGCTTCGGGCGGATGGACGTACTCGCCGAACTGGAAGAGGCGGTGGTGCTTTTCCGGGAGCGCGCGAAACGGGAAAACATTGAGCTCGTTTATGTCGAGGGGGAGAATCTGTCGCCGATAACCGGGGATAAAGACCGGCTTAAACAGGTGTTCATCAACGTCATCGACAACGCGATCAAATATTCCAACCCCGGCGGCCGTGTGCGGATCGAGGCCGTCCAGATGGGCGGCAATGTGCAGATTGTCATCAGCGACAGCGGGGTGGGGATTCCGAAAAGCGACCTGCCCAATATCAAAAACAAATTTTATAAGGCCAACCGGACCCGTCCGGGTTCGGGAATCGGGCTGGCTCTCGCGGATGAAATCATCCGGCGGCACAAGGGCCGTCTGGAGATCGACAGCGAGGAAGGCGTCGGCACCACCGTGACCATCACGCTGCCGTCCGCCGAAACGTGAGAGCGGGAATATATACCCTGGAAG
>USDZ01000240.1 GCA_900553525.1 uncultured Oscillospiraceae bacterium | reverse complement strand
CTTCATGACGGCGGTCACGTCGGCGAAGTCCAGATTGACGAGGCCCGGAATCTTGATGAGCTGGGAAATGGATTGGACGCCCTGACGCAACACATCGTCGGCGACCTCAAAAGCATTGGCAAGCGTGATCCTCTGCTCGCTGACCATTTTCAGCCGCTCGTTCGGGATCACCACCAAGCTGTCCACGTGTTCGCGCAAAGCGGCGATGCCGCTCTCCGCCTGTTCCATACGGCGGCTGCCTTCAAACGCGAAAGGTTTGGTGACGATGCCGACGGTCAAGATCCCCAGATCGCGGGCAATCTCCGCCACGACCGGGGCCGCACCGGTGCCGGTTCCTCCGCCCATTCCGGCGGTGATGAAGACCATATCGGTGCCTTTGAGCGCCGCGGTGATTTCCTCCCGGCTCTCTTCCGCGGCCCGCTGCCCCTTTTCCGGGTTTGCGCCCGCGCCCATGCCGTGAGTGAGCTTTTCACCGATCTGGATTTTCTGAGTCGCCTGAGAACGATAAAGGGCCTGCCGGTCCGTATTGATGGAAACGAATTCCACACCCTGAACGCCGGCAAGCACCATGCGGTTGACCGCGTTGCCGCCGCCGCCGCCAACCCCAACCACTTTTATCTGAACGCCGTCCACGAATTCACTGTCAAACTGAAAACTCATGCGACTTCCTCCCACGCTTTTATAATCCCCGCAGGGCCGTTTCATCCCCCGCCGGCCTCTGCGACTGTTTCCACATATCCTTTATGTAATAAGTATACCTTTTTTATTCTAACACGGCCCTTTCCGAAATTCAACCGGAATTTCAATTTTTCATCGGTTAAATTCCGCATGAAATCAGGCAAATCCTGGTAATTCGTCCATGTTTAACAATAAAAAATCCGCCGGCGTGGGGACGGCGGATCACGCCTCTCCCTGCGCCTGATTTTCGGGCTTGTAGACGATCATGGGATTCGCATTGTTCGGATCGGAATACATCCGAATATCCAATTCCCCGCGGGTGGTCGTTCCGTATTGTTCCAACAAAATCGGCAGAGAGGCAGCCGCGACTTTGATCTCATAGGTCAGATTGGCGTCGTTGCCCAGCGCGATGGTAATCTGGTTTTTCCAGTCCAGGAGGATGTCGGTCACATCGGTCAGATCGATCACACCCACCCCCTCCAGGGGCGCGTTGGCGAACGCCGCACGCAGTTCGTTGACGATGGAAAGGCTGCGTTCGTCCAGCATGACCTTGCCCAGTTCGTCCGTCAGCGGTTCCACCCCCCGAATGTACAGATAACGGAACGGGCGTTCGCCCTCGACGGGTAAGGCTTCCAATCCCCGTCCGTCCTCTCCCACCACGACCCACCGTCCGCCGGCATAGATCGCCCCGATGGGTTCGGTTTCTTCCACTTTAATCCGGATGGTGTCGAAGGAGGAACTGGATACTTCCACCGTTTCGATATAGGGAAAAGCGGCCTTGATATTTTCTGCCGCCTGTTTTTTATTGACCGAAAATACGCTTTGCCCCACATAGATACCGCTGATCCCCACGATGGCGTCGTTGGAATACCGAGTGTTCCCCTCCACCGTCACCGACTTGACGCCGAACACAGCGGTTTTATCGGCGCCTTGTGCCGGTGCCGCCCGATTCAGATTCCAGTTTGCCGCTATCATGACCCCCAAAGCGATGGAAACTGCTATAAAGGCCACAAAGAGCGCCATGACCACATGAAAGCGGTTCCGTTTCTTTTTGGAGCGTCCGGCCGTTCCGCCGGGGACGGCCTGGTTTTGCACATCCTGTTTCATGTCGTCCCTCGCTTTCGACAGACGGTTCAGTCTTCCCGCCGGATGACTGCGCCGGCTCCCGCCAGCGCCGTTTCCAGCGCCTCATAGCCTCGATCGATATGGTGCAAGGCGGAAATGGACGTTTCTCCCTCGGCCGCCAATCCCGCGAGCACCAGAGCAGCGCCGCCGCGCAAGTCGGTGCATTCGACAGGCGCGCCGGACAGAAGCGGGCGCCCTTCGACCACGGCGACACGTCCCTCCACCTTGATATCCGCACCCATGCGTGCAAGC
>USDZ01000239.1 GCA_900553525.1 uncultured Oscillospiraceae bacterium | reverse complement strand
TTCTTTAGGCGTCTTGTCCGGATAGAGATCCTCCAGTTCCTGCGTCGTGATGAAATATACGTCGCGGGACGGCCCGATTTCCGGCAGCGCGAACATCGTTTTGAGGGTGTCGTAGGTGTCGCAGACGGCGCCCACAACGGCCGCCGCCGTTTGTTTGAGATAATCCGCATCCCGGCGGCCGGAAGGCAGGATTTTTTCCCAATCCCATTGATCGACATAAACCGAATGCAGATTGGAGAGTTCCTCATCGCGGCGGATAGCGTTCATATCGGTATACAGCCCCTCGCCGGGCTTGAAACCGTATTGATACAGAGCCATGCGCTTCCATTTGGCCAGCGAATGGACGACCTGCGCCGTCCCGCCGGTCTCGGCGATGTCGAAGGAAACCGGCCGCTCAACGCCGTTTAGGTCGTCGTTGAGACCGGTGGCGGGATCGACGAAGAGGGGCGCCGACACCCGACGGAGGTTGAGCGCCGCGGACAGGTGGTCCTCAAACAGCCGTTTGGCGGTGCCGATGGCGGTCTGAGTCTGGTACAGATCGAGCGCAGGTTTGTAGCCGGCCGGAATGCGAATTTTACTCATACGATGACCATTCCTTTCGAGTGTTGTCTTAGACGCCGAACAGAAGATCGCCATAAGTGGGATAGGGCCAGTATTTTTCACCGATACGGCTTTCCAGGGTATCGGCCACGGCACGGGCGGCCTCCATGGCCGGAAGCAGGGTATGGCGGGAGTATAGGGCGGCTGTCTGCGCGTCTGCGTGGGGCATGTCGTCCACTGTCTGTTCCAGCGTCTCCGCCTTGCCGCGCAGATCGTCCACCAGGGTGCTGATCTCGGTTGCCATCGTTTTGGTGCCGCTACAATCGAGATCGGGGCAGAGCTTTTGCAGGGAAAGTCCGGTCTCGGCCAGACGCTTGAGATAGGTGTAGCAGGCGGGGACAATATCCTTGCGAATCATTTCCAGCATGGTTTCGGCCTCGATGACGATCAGCTTGCAGTAGTTCTCCAGCATGATTTCACACCGGCTTCGCATCTCGGTTTCGGTGAACACCTTATGCCGCACAAAGAGATCGATATTTTTCTGGTCGATAAAGGTGGGCAGCGCCTCGGCCGCGGAGGGAAGGTTGAGCAGTCCGCGGGACGCGGCCTCATCCACCCAGGCTTTGTCGTAACCGTTGCCATTGAACAGGATGCGTTTATGATCGCGGATGGTTTCCACAATCAAATCGTGGGTCGCGCTCTGAAGATGCTCGGCGCTCTCCAGACGGTCGGCGAATTTTTCCAGTTCCTCGGCTACGATGGTGTTGAGAACGATGTTCGGCCCGGCGATAGACAGGCTGGAGCCCAGCATCCGGAACTCGAATTTGTTGCCGGTAAAGGCGAAAGGAGAGGTGCGGTTCCGGTCGGTGTTGTCCTTGCGGAAATGGGGGAGTACATTGACGCCCACCTCCATTTCAACAGCGTCGCGGCCGACGTAGGTCTCGCCCTTTTCGATCGCCTCCAGAATGGCCGTCAGTTCGTCGCCCAGAAAAATGGAGACAATGGCGGGGGGCGCTTCGTTGGCACCCAGACGATGGTCGTTACCGGCCGTCGCCACGCTCATGCGCAGCAAATCCTGATATTCATCGACCGCCTTGATGACGGCGCACAAAAACAGCAGGAACTGGGCGTTTTCATATGGCGTTTTGCCTGGATCCAACAGGTTGACGCCGGTGTCGGTCGAGAGGGACCAGTTGTTATGCTTGCCCGAGCCGTTGACTCCAGCAAAGGGCTTTTCATGCAGCAGGCAGACCAGGCCGTGGCGTTCAGCCACCTTCTGCATGAGTTCCATGGTCAACTGGTTGTGTTCGGTGGCGAGGTTGGTGTTGGTGTAAATGGGGGCGAGTTCGTGCTGGGCGGGCGCCACTTCATTATGTTCGGTCTTGGCGGGGATGCCAAGCTTCCACAATTCTTCGTCGAGGTCCGCCATATAGGCGGCCACCCGAGGCCGAATGGATCCGAAATAGTGGGTCTCCAGTTCCTGTCCCTTGGGCGGGCGGGCACCGAACAGGGTGCGGCC
>USDZ01000238.1 GCA_900553525.1 uncultured Oscillospiraceae bacterium | reverse complement strand
CTGCACGCCCGAACGGCAGCCGTGGACGACTATAATCATCATGTACGTTTAAGCCTGGGACAGGACCGATAAAAACACGTCTCACAGGGATACACAGACCGACTGTTATTTGTACATCCACGGCGGCAGAAAGGAAAATTTTGGCCGCCGTGGATTTTCAACAAACGCCAATTGCCGATGGATCTGACGCTGCCGAGGTACCCTATGGATTCTTACATCTCGTTGCTGTCTGTCCCGCATATGGTGTGTAAATGTTCCATAGCAAATCGGATATTCCTGTGGTTCGCTTCTTGAGTGGCCGAATCTTTTTCTCCCCACGTTTTTTCCCTCTTTGCGGCACGTCATAGCAGTATTCACCTATTCAAACGGAATATCCTTTCTCCATGGCTTGAATCCGAATCGAAATTTTGCTATACTAAAGAGGCATTTCGATAAGGAAATGAGGCCGATCTCATGCCAATTAAAATTTCAGATAACCTGCCCGCGACAAAAATTCTCGAATCGGAAAATGTGTTTGTCATGACCGAACATCGGGCCATGCATCAGGATATTCGCCCGCTTAAAATCGTCATTCTCAATCTCATGCCTAATAAAATTGAAACCGAAACGCAGCTTCTCCGTCTTCTGGGAAATTCCCCACTGCAAGTGGACATCGATTTGATGCAGACAGCCACGCACACCTCTCGTAACACCTCAAAAGAGCATTTGCTGGAATTCTATAAAACATTTGAACAGCTTCATGACCGCCTGTATGACGGTATGATTATCACTGGCGCACCCGTGGAAAACCTCGACTTTCATGAGGTGGATTATTGGGACGAGTTATGCGCAATTATGGACTGGTCCCGCACCCATGTCTATTCCACTCTACATATCTGTTGGGGAGCGCAGGCGGGGTTGTTTCATCATTACGGAATCCCCAAATATCCTCTTTCAACCAAGATGTCCGGGGTTTTCCGGCATAGGGCGCTGGATCCAAATCATCCGCTGCTCCGGGGATTCGATGAATTTTTCTATATGCCGCATTCCCGCTATACGGCGATCGAAGCGGAAGATATCGAAAAAAATCCAAACCTTCAACTTCTTGCTTTGTCTGAAACAGCCGGAGTAGCGATCATATCCACCCAAGACGCCCGTCAGGTTTTTATTACAGGGCATTGCGAATACGACCGCTATACCCTGGCCAAAGAATATCATCGGGATGTGCTGCGCGGTCTTCACCCCGCACTTCCTCAGCATTACTTTCCCGGGAACGACCCGGAGGCGGTTCCTCCCATGATATGGCGCAGTCATGCCAATTTGCTTTTTTCCAACTGGTTGAACTATTTTGTGTATCAGCAAACGCCCTATGATTTGGAGACCCTGTCTACATAAAGTACGGAGGCAGCCTTTTTCAAGCTGCCTCCGACGCATACCGTTTCAAGCCGAATCCTTTGACGATCATTTGAGTATATTCTGGGTATACATGGACAGTTCCGCAAGCGGGATGGGAAATTCCACCACGCCCATGGAATGGGGAAACCAATCGAGTTCCTGTATGACGATCACCAGATCGGAATCGCTTACATAAAAACACTCGTCTCCCGACAATCCCGTAAATGTTTTGAGAAGCTGGGCTTCCAGCCCCCTGTCTCTCAATTGACGGCGGATGTGTTCATCCAATACCGCACTAAAGGTTTCCTTATTTTGAAACAGGTCCTTAAGCCGGTACACCTTACCATCGCCGGATGAGAAGGTTAAGCCGGTCATTATGGTTCGGCCATTGGCTCCGCCGCTGTACAAATAGTCATGAAATAGAATACTGACCAAACCGCGTCCGTTTCGTTTTACCTCATATCCAAATACTCCTTCAACGGCACGCTCCGACCCGTCGTCGGATGCCAGTGCCAATACGGCCGCTTTGGCTCGAGCGAGCGCCGCTTGTTCCATTTCGCGCATCTGCCTGTTTAAAAGTCTCTCTGCTGCGGCATCGGGCATGGCGGAAATCTGCGGCATAGAACCGGTGAACCGAACGCGGGGAAGCTCGATTTCCTCTACGATTCCGCTGATGACAATATCCCCCAC
>USDZ01000237.1 GCA_900553525.1 uncultured Oscillospiraceae bacterium | reverse complement strand
GGTATGGATGTAACGGTCATGTTCATGCAGAGCCAATTGTTTATCCGTGGGCAGAGACAAGAAGTATTGGCGGGAACTGCTGCTATGCCGCAGCAATTCCTGTAGACTTTCATAAACCATATCCATCACCTCTGCCGATAGTATGGAACCAAGATGTTAAAAAATACGGTCTTGCATGCAGACTTCTCTGAGAATATTTGTAGGAAAAACTTGGACTATACCCAACGTTTAATGAGAAACGGCGGAAGTGAAGCCACTGTTTCTTTTGGATTACAGTCCATGGAGATGGGCATACTATCCCCATACACCCATCGTTTAAAGGGGATTTTTAGGATGAGAAAACGGTCACTGGTGATGTTTGCCGCAGTCTTGTTTGCTTTTAGCGGTATTATGGCCAAGATTTACGATTTGAGCGGGGGACAGCTTTTTCAGACAGCCGATCAGCAGTCAAGTTTTACCCTGACCATCGCGAACAGCCGCGGAACGATTTACGATCGGAATATGACGCCCCTGACCAATACAGGAACAGAACGGCGTGCCTGTATTTCCCCAAATCCCGAAGTGCTGGCGATTCTGTCCAAATATTTGGATGAAGGGACTTGGGAATCGGTAAGCGAGCGGCTGCAAGATGGTAGGCCGGTAGTAGTCCAATTGGAAGACAAGGCTATTCCTTTGTTCTCCGGCCTTTCGATTTATACAGTTCCAGTCCGTCATCAGGGGGAGGTTTTGGCTCCGCCTCTGCTTGGATATCTCGGCAGCGACGGCCTTCATGGCGTCACGGGTATTGAGCTGGCTTTCGATGAAGAACTCAGCGCGGCGGGCTCCCTCACCGTGACTTTCCGTGTGGACGGTTCAGGAAGGGCGCTCCAAGGAGAGGTCCCGACTGTGACCGATACCCTTGCAAATTCCAAGGCCGGCGTTGCCCTTACGATCGATGCGGAAATCCAAAAAATTGCGGAAGAGGTCGCATATAAGGGAATAGAAAAAGGCGCCGTGGTCATATTGGAGCCTTCTACCGGCCGGATTTTGGCGATGGTCAGTGTCCCGGACTATCAACCAGACCACCTAGCAGACTATCTGGAAGATCCGGACGCCCCTCTGCTAAATCGAGCTCTGTGTAATTACAACTGCGGCTCGGTGTTCAAAATCGTTTCGGTGGCGACGGCACTCGGTAAAGGTATTCCCGTAACGCAAACGTTTGCCTGCAGCGGCAGCCTTCCGGTTGGTACCCTTTCCTTCGGCTGTTCCAACCGCCTGGGACATGGCGTCCTGGATATGACGGGCGGGTTCGCGCAATCCTGTAATCCGTATTTCATTCAACTTATGCAGATGACGGGGGGACAGGCACTTTATGAACAGGCGGTTACACTCGGTTTTGACCGGCCTATCCTGCTGGCGGAAGGGATCAAGACCGCCAGGGCGACCCTGCCTTCCGAAACGGAACTGCAATCGCCCGGCGTATTGGCCAACTTGTCGTTCGGACAAGGTTCTCTGCTGGCTACTCCCGTTCATGTCGCCCAGTTGGTTGCCACGGTCGTCAACGACGGCCTCATGATTCGTCCGACCATCCTTCAGGGAATGGTGGATGCAAACGGCACATTGACTGAAGAGAGCACCGATCCTCCGGTGCGTGCCTTTTCCTCCGATATAGCCGCAGAACTGCGCCGAATGATGATCGAAGTGGTGGAAAACGGCACGGGTAAAGAGGCTAAGCCTCTGAACGGCGGGGGAGGAGGAAAAACCGGAACAGCGGAAACCGGTTGGGTTGAGGACGACACCGCACTGGTACAAAGCTGGTTTGCCGGGTTTTATCCGGCGGAAAATCCGCGTTACGCCATCGCGGTGCTCGCTGAGGATACCAATCGCACCGGTTCCAAATCCGCACCGGTATATAAAGAGATTTGCGAGAATCTTTATCTATTGGAAAAGACCCGAGAAACGGCCGCTCCATGAGCATCTGGTATCGTTGTTTTTGGAAAGAGAGGGATGCCATCCTAGGACGGCATCCCTCTCTTCTATTATGCTTAAGCATGTAGGATGCAGAGCGAAGCGAAGAATCCTACAAAGA
>USDZ01000236.1 GCA_900553525.1 uncultured Oscillospiraceae bacterium | reverse complement strand
GTTTTGTATACATCGGCGGCCTGCCGTTTGATATAGCCGAACCGGGTCAGGGTGAGGACGCATTCTTCCACCGGGATCAGGTCCTCGATATCCACCTCGCCCGAAACCGCCGAAATTTCTGTACGGCGCTCATCGCCGTATTTGTCCCGCATCTTGAGGCATTCATCCTTGACGATGGCGAGAATTTTGTGTTCGTCGGCCAGAATCTCCTCGAGGGAGGCGATGCGGGCGTGCAGGGCGGCCAGTTCATCCTCGATCTTCTGCCGTTCCAAGCCGGAGAGGCGGCCGAGAGTCATTTTGACAATGGCGTCGGCCTGCACGTCGTCGAATCCGAACCGTTCCATCAGATTGTCCTTGGATTCCGGCACATCCTTGGAGGAACGGATGATGGAGATTACCTCATCGATGAAATCCACCGCGACCTTCAGCGCCTCGAAAATATGGGCGCGTTCCCTGGCTTTGGACAGTTCGAACCGGGTGCGGCGGGTGATGATCTCTTTCTGATACTTGATGTACTCCTCCAGCATCTGCTTGAGGGTCAGGACCCGGGGCTCACCGCCGACAAGGGCCAGCATGATGACGCCGAAGGTGGTCTGCATCTGGGTAAAGGCAAAAAGCTGGTTGAGAACCACCTGGGGGTTCGCGTCTTTTTTCAAGTCAATGACGATCCGCATTCCCTCACGGGAAGAATGGTCCACCACATCGTGGATCCCTTCCACCCGTTTCTCATCCGCCAGTTCGATGATGGATTTGACCAGGGTGAGTTTGTTGACCTGGTACGGAATCTCGGTGATGACGATGCGGAAACGGCCGTTTACTTCCTCGATCTCGGTCCTGGCCCGCACCACGACGCGGCCCCGCCCGGTCGCATAGGCCGCGCGGATACCCGCATAGCCCATGATGACACCGCCGGTTGGGAAATCGGGCCCTTTGATATGTTCCATCAGTTCGGGAAGTCCGGCGTCTGGATTGTCGATGAGCAGGCAGATCGCGTCCACCACTTCGCAAAGGTTGTGGGATGGAATATTGGTCGCCATGCCCACTGCGATCCCCGAAGAACCGTTGACCAACAGATTGGGGAAGCGGGAGGGAAGCACCGCCGGCTCCTGAAGGCGGTCGTCGTAGTTGGAGGCGAAATCCACCGTGTCCTTATCGATATCGGCCAGCATGTCGAGGGCCATTTTGCTCATCCGCGCCTCGGTATACCGGTAGGCGGCGGCGGGATGGCCGTCGATAGAACCAAAGTTTCCGTGCCCATCTATAAGCGGATACCGCAGGGAAAAGTCCTGCGCCATCCGGACCATCGCGTCGTACACCGAGGCGTCGCCGTGGGGATGGTAACGGCCCAGCACCGCACCGACGGTGTCGGCGCATTTGCGGTAGGCTTTGTCCGGCGTCAGCCCGTTTTCATGCATGGTATAGAGAATCCGCCGGTGGACGGGTTTCAGACCGTCCCGCACATCCGGCAGGGCTCTCGCCACGATGACCGACATGGAATATTCCAAAAAGCTCTTTTTCATTTCCTTTTCCAAGTCGACGGTGATCAGCTTGGAATGGGGGGTATTGGTTTGTTCCTCCAAGGGTGACAACTCCTTTCGCCGTTACAGGCCGAGCACAGCCCGGAACTGTGCGGGCTGCTCCATCGCCGATTCCGGGATGAAACACGAGGTATAGGGCAGAATCAATCGGACGCCGCCGGACGCCTTCACCGGACGCACACACGCCCGGACGGCGAACCCGGCCATACCTTTCCGGCAAAACGCAATCCCGTCCCGGGTGACGGCCAGATGCAGGACGCCGTCCGTTCCGTCTGTAGGTCTGCGGGGTGCGGCGGCGAGAAACAGAAGCCCCGCCAGCAGATACACCGCGGTGAATCCCGCAAAAAAGACCGCCGTATCCAGCAGAAACCAGTTAGTCAGGAATAGATACTGCGCCATGGCCGTCCCCAAAAGCAGCAGCATCGGCAGCACGGCCGGCAGGGTGGAAAGCAGGCGCCGTCCCCGTGTCCGCCGTTCCGCCGCCGCCGAATAGGGAACCTGGGCGCGGGCAAGCACTTCGTCGCGGTTGGACAAGACCGGGATGGGCAGCGGTTGGGACAAA
>USDZ01000235.1 GCA_900553525.1 uncultured Oscillospiraceae bacterium | reverse complement strand
CTGTTTAATCCGTCCCCCGAATCGCCGCTGTTGACCTCGGATGAGCGCTGGACACTGATGGAAAATGGACAAGGCGAAAACAATGAATCGCATTCGATCCCTCTGAAAATGCTCAACACAGTTGAGCGGCTCGTAAGTGCTGCACACGACATGGATCAAATCCGCCGTGGGAAAGACGTATTCAAGGTAATTTTTTTGGTTACCTGCGAAGAAACGTTAGAAGAGTTGAGCGGTCGAAGAAGAGAACTGAAAAAAGAATTATCAGCTTCGGGTCGAAAAATATAAAATGTGGAAAGATTTTTGGATTCGAAATGCCTTATGCGAGGACAAGCAAACTATTCGCAGAAAATTCTCGCGGGATTGCCTTACCGAAATATCGGAAACCGAGCTCAAAAGTCAAGTTTTTGAGAAAGGCTCTCAGGAGTTTTATGATGCCGTTATAAAAATCAAACGGGTAAGAGAAAAAGCAGAGGGCGAAACCAAAACGAAAAAAGCAGAGCCGGAACTCGAGTGGAAAGATCACTCCGACGCATTTGAATTATTCCTGAATGTAATGAACGAAGTGCGTAACTCTGCCATTCACGATGGGGCTTATTGGGAGCACTATTTTAACAACCACGGCGATGAACCGTTGCAGTTCCAGCTAAAAATCAACTTGCGTCGCTATGAAGGCGATGGGAAACGGCTTCATACCTTTATCACCGAACTTAGCTATCAGGAATTTGAAGATATATTTGTGCGGACGAGCATCCAGCTGATCCGCAATTATGTAGCACAGCACACAAACCAGCAGGCGGAACCATCCTATGCCGACGCGTGAATGGATCGGAAAAGATAAAGTAGTCAATCATCATCTTGAACAAAAGCTCGGTTGAGTCTGAAGGAGATTCTCATATGCAAGAAATCAAATGCCCGAACTGCGGTTCCTCTAACTTTACGGACATCCGTCAGTTCAACCTGATGTTTAAGACGTTCCAGGGTGTGACGGAGGATGCAAAAAATGAACTCTATCTCCGCCCGGAAACTGCCCAGGGCATCTTCGTAAACTTCAACAACATCCAGCGCACCACGCGTAAAAAGGTCCCCTTCGGCGTATGCCAGGTGGGAAAGAGCTTCCGCAATGAGATCACGCCGGGCAACTTTATCTTCCGTATCCGTGAATTTGAGCAGATGGAATGCGAATTCTTCTGCAAGCCGGGCACCGATCTGGAATGGTTCGAATACTGGCGCGGCTTCTGCCGCGACTGGCTGCTGTCCCTCGGCATGACGGAGGAGAACATGCGCCTGCGCGACCACGCCAAAGAGGAGCTTTCCTTCTATTCCAAAGCCACCACGGACATCGAGTACCTGTTCCCGTTCGGCTGGGGCGAGCTCTGGGGCATTGCAGACCGCACGGACTACGACCTCAAGCAGCATCAGGAGCACTCCGGCAAGAGCCTGGAATATTTCGACCAGGAGGCCAACGAGCGCTACATCCCCTATGTGGTGGAGCCGTCCCTCGGCGCGGACCGTGTGACTTTGGCCTTCCTCTGCGACGCATACGACGAAGAGGTGGTCGATGCAGAAAAGAAGGACACCCGCGTGGTCATGCACCTGCATCCGGCGCTCGCGCCGTTCAAGGCTGCTGTGTTGCCCCTCTCCAAAAAGCTGAACGATAAGGCGCAGGAGGTCTACAACCGCCTGACCAAGCACTTTATGGTGGATTACGACGACGCCGGTTCCATTGGCAAGCGGTATCGCCGGCAGGATGAGATCGGCACGCCGTACTGCATCACCTATGACTTTGACAGCGAGACGGACGGCTGCGTTACTGTCCGTGACCGCGACAGCATGGAGCAGGAGCGTGTGAAGATCGACGACCTGGTGCATTACATTTTGAAAAAGATCCAATTCTAAAAATCGGAAGAGGCCGGAACCCATGCGGTTCCGGCCTCTTCTTTTATAGAAACGTTACGTTTCGGCTGTATAAATGCGCAGGACGTCGTCCGATCCGTAGGCAACCAGATGGTTGGAATCGTCCGGCGCGATGGCGAGAAAATCCGATAAGGTCATAAAAGCGCCCCCGTTGGCATAGGTGACCGGGTATTCCTTTCCACCAATCTGGCAGGCTTGGTTCTTTAC
>USDZ01000234.1 GCA_900553525.1 uncultured Oscillospiraceae bacterium | reverse complement strand
ACTGGTGCGTTCAGACTGCGTGCCGAGGGGAAGGAGAGCCGAAACCGTGAATATTCTTTGTGTTGGTGATGTTGTGGGATCGGCCGGCTGTGCCCATCTGCGGCAACTGCTGCCGGTGGTGAAGCGGCAATACGCTGTGGACATCTGTATTGTCAACGGTGAGAATGCCGCAGATGGCAATGGTATTACACCTGCTGCCGCTACCCATATACTGGACAGCGGTGCCGATGTGATCACGACGGGAAATCACACTTACCGACGCCGGGAATTCTATGATGTTCTCGAGGAATCTCCCTGCATCATTCGTCCTGGCAATTATCCATTATCGGCGCCCGGCAAAGGATTCTGCGTGGTGGATAAAGGCCGCTTCCAGATCACCGTGATCAATCTTATGGGCGTGGTGTATATGGAACCGTTGGCCTGTCCGTTCGAAACTTTGGATCGGCTACTCGCCGAGGCGGGAAATCCCAAATTCTGCGTCGTCGATTTCCATGCGGAGGCTACGGCAGAAAAAAAGGCGCTTGCCTATTATGCGGACGGGCGGATATCCGCGCTTTTCGGCACCCACACCCATGTGCAAACCTCTGACGGGCAGGTCCTGCCGCAAGGAACAGGCTTCGTCACCGATGTCGGCATGACCGGGCCAGTGGAATCGGTTCTTGGGATCCGGCCAGAGCTTGCTGTTGCCAAAATGCGGGACAAGCTGCCGGTTCGATTCGCAACGGCCGCGGGGCCCTGCATGCTGAATGCCGTGTTGTTTGTTCTGGACGACACCACTGGTCGGACCACAGAGGTTCAAACACTGGATCTGCGTTAGCTTTCCTCTATAAATGGGAACTCAAATATTCATGAGACAACCGCCCCGAATCGCGGTACAGAACGAGACGGCAGGAGGATTTCCCAACATGGATACAATTACGGTGGTCGTACCCTGTTATAATGAGGCAGAAGCAATCCCATTGTTTTATCAGGAAATCTGCCGAGTCTCGGATTTGATGTCGGATTTTGATTTCGAATATCTTTTCGTCAACGACGGCTCCAAAGATGCTACGTTGCAGCAAATCAAAGCACTGGCGCAGACCGACCGCCGGGTTAAATATATCTCATTGTCCCGCAATTTTGGAAAAGAATCCGCCATGTACGCCGGGTTTCGTTATGCATCGGGGGAGTATGTGGTGGTTATGGATGCGGACTTGCAGGATCCGCCGTCTCTTTTACCCGAAATGATGCGGGGCATCCGCGATGAGGGATACGACTGTGTGGCGACCCGCCGGGTGACACGCAAAGGCGAACCACCGCTTCGTTCCTTTTTTGCCCGTTTGTTTTACAAACTGATTCGGAAATTGTCCAAGACCGAAATCGTGGATGGGGCGCGGGATTACCGGCTCCTGACGCGGCAATATGTCGATTCGCTGTTGGAACTCGGGGAGTACAATCGGTTTTCCAAGGGCCTGTTCGGATGGTGCGGTTTTGAGACCAAGTGGATCGAATTCGAAAATGTGAAAAGGGCCGCGGGCGAGACCAAGTGGTCCTTTTGGAAACTCTTTTTGTACAGTATTGATGGAATTGTGGCCTTTTCCACAGTACCCCTGGTTATAGCCGCTCTTATAGGCCTCCTATTCTGTTTTTTAGCTTTTGTCTTTTTAGCCGTGATTTTCTTCCGGGCTTTGATTTTCGGGGATCCGGTAGCGGGCTGGCCTTCTCTCGTATGCATCCTATTGCTAATCGGCGGCATTCAAATGCTTTCTATAGGTGTTTTGGGTGAATACCTGGCCAAAACCTATATGGAAACCAAACGGCGTCCTATTTTTATATGTAAGGAAACCAATATTCGACGTGAGGAGGATCACCCACGCTGAATGATGGAAGGCTCCAATATCAGGAAGGAAAAGGCTCCAATATCAGGAAGGAAAAAATATGTTGACTTTTCCGCAGGCATGTGATATTCTAATAAAGCTGTCTGCAAAACGGCTTGTTGAAATAGGCAAAAGGTATTGACAAGCGGCTTTGAAGATGGTATAATCAAATCTTGTCGGCGGCACAGCCGACGTCCGATGCTATCGGACACGGGACCTTGAGAATTAAACAGCGCGAGAGAAGAGAACGACCCGTTAAAGAGAGAG
>USDZ01000233.1 GCA_900553525.1 uncultured Oscillospiraceae bacterium | reverse complement strand
TTCTTTTACAGCGGGCGGATATCCCCGCCATGGTCGTCACCGGATTCGATGAAAATCGGCAGCCCCATATGTGGAATCTCGTGACCATCGACGGCCGGAATTATCATCTCGACGTGACCTGGGACGACAGCGGAGACCAGATCCGGCATACCTATTTCAATCTGACCAGCCGGGAGATATTCTTAACCCATTCCCTGGACGACGAAAACATGGGGATCGACACCTGCATCGCCACCGAAGCCAATTATTTCATCCGCACCGGAGCCTATTTCACTACCTATTCCCTGGAGGATATTGTACGGGTGGTGGCCCGACAGGTGGATTCCGGCGCTGAGACCATCGAACTGCGGTTCGCCCCCGATAAACTGCAAAACGGCCTGTTGTTCATTCAGCAGCCGAACTGGTTCTCCTCCACGGTCTCCGCCAAACTGGAGGAAGGGACTATGTGGTCGTATGACTATGAGGTTAACCAGACATACGGCATCATCACCATTGTGAAAAAAGGCGAAGGATAATGGTCAATATTTTTGGCGGCAGGCGAGATGTTTGCGAATATCCTCAGCAGGAAAGAAACAGCGAGAGGGATCACCCGTCCTTTCGTTGGTCTCTTTCCTTTTTTCTTCGTGGCGGCTTCGCATACTTCATGGGCAAAAAATCGGTTGCTCCCTCTTGTAAATACATCGTAAAAACGCTATAATAAATTGTTCGTCCGGCGGGCTTACAGCAGTCTGCCGGCGCGATCGACACCGAAGGAGGAATGCAGCATGGTCCGAGCCATCGTGGGCGCGAACTGGGGCGACGAGGGGAAAGGGAAGATCACCGATGTCCTGGCCGCGGAATCCGATGTGGTCATCCGTTTTCAGGGCGGCAGCAACGCCGGCCACACCATCATCAATCAATATGGGAAATTCGCCCTGCATCAGCTTCCGAGCGGCGTATTTTACGACCACACCGTCAATATCATCGGCAACGGCGTGGCGCTGGATATCGGCAAATTCTTGAAGGAGACCGAGGCGCTGCAGGAAAAGGGCATTCGCCCCCGGCTGATGGTGTCAGATCGGACCCAGGTGGTTATGCCATATCACGTGCTGTTCGACCAGTACGAGGAAGAACGTCTGGGCGGCAAATCTTTCGGATCCACCAAATCGGGAATTGCGCCGTTTTACGCCGACAAATTTTCGAAAATCGGCTTTCAGATTTGCGAACTCTTTGACGAGGACGCCGCTTATGAGAAACTCAAGGGGGTCTTGGAGGTCAAAAACGTCCTGCTTGCCCACCTGTATCATAAGCCCCTTCTCAATGCGGACGCCATCTTTTCCGACCTGATGAAGCTGCGGGATGGGATTGCGCCATATGTGGGAAACACCTCCGCCTTTCTGCGGGAGGCGCTCCGCTGGGAGAAAAACATCCTGCTCGAAGGGCAGCTCGGTGCTCTAAAAGATCCCGATTTCGGCATCTATCCGATGGTGACATCCTCCTCTACCCTGGCAGGCTACGGCGCAGTGGGGGCGGGTCTGCCTCCCTATGCGATCGAGGATATTCTCGTGGTGGTCAAGGCATACTCCAGTGCCGTGGGCGCAGGCGCTTTTGTCAGCGAGATTTTCGGGGACGAAGCGCAGGAAATGCGGGTGCGGGGCGGGGATGCCGGGGAGTTCGGCGCCACCACCGGCCGTCCGCGTCGGATGGGGTGGTTCGACTGCGTGGCTTCCCGCTACGGCGTGGAAACCCAGGGCGCCACGCAGGTGGCCCTCACTGTGGTGGATGCCCTTGGCTATCTCGACAAAATTCCGGTGTGCGTGGGGTATGAGCTGGACGGAAAAGTGATCCGCGACTTCCCCACCACGCCCTCCCTGAACCGGGCCAAGCCGGTTCTTGAAGTCCTTCCGGGCTGGAAACAGGATGTGCGGGGCATCACCCGCTATGCGGATCTGCCTGCGAACTGCCGGGCCTACATCGAATTTATCGAAAAAGAACTCGGCGTACCGGTGACGATGGTGTCGAACGGTCCCGGCCGGGATGAGCTCATCCGAAGATGAGAGGAAACCCATACGGAAGGAAGAAATAACCATGTCGCAGGAAATGAAGGAAACGGTTCCGGTACGGAAGGAAATGAAGGAAGCAGTTCCGGT
>USDZ01000232.1 GCA_900553525.1 uncultured Oscillospiraceae bacterium | reverse complement strand
GTGGGAGGGCTTTTTTCCGGTATATCATCCGGCGCTCTTCAGCCCCTGTATCGACGGCGGCGTCCCCATAGGCGGACGGCATCCTCTCCCCGAATGGGAAAATTCAGCGGACCTCCGCCCGCAGAAGCTCCACATATTGCCGGGTCAAGGACAAAAGCGTCTCTCTTTCGGTTTCCCCCAGGCCCTGAAAGGCTTTTTGTTCGGCGAGAATCAAAGGGAAAATCTCCTTTTGTGCGGTCTCCCGCCCTTTATCTGTCAGAACAATCCGTTTGTTTTTCTGGTTTCCGGGAACAGGCTCCAGCACGAGAAGCCCCTTTTTTTCCAGGCTTTTCAAGGCCGAGTTGACGGTCTGCGGCGGATAGTGCCAGTCCGAACAGAGGGCCCTTTGCGTATAAGCGGCGCTTTCGTCTTCATAAAGCGAGTACAGCAGCCACAGTGCCGTGTCCGAAATCCCCCGCCTCTTGGCGTAGAGGTGGTAGATCTCATCCATCTCTTTATAAAGCTGGTTGAACGCCGCAAGTGTATCGGCTGTCGATTTCTCCATAAGCGCCTCCATTTTATCCGAAAACGGACAATCGGCATTATAGTCCGAAACCGGATGATTGTCAAGGGGGGATTTCCCGATCTTCTACCCCTTTTCTCCTCCGCTTTTCGAGTTTTTCCACCGCCGTTCCGGTAGCGCGCCGGTTGACATCCGGCGGATCCGGGGGTATCCTGAAATGGACAGGCGCCGCCGGGTCTTAAGGTGATTTTAAGAGGAAGATAAGGGCTGCTTAACATCCCTCCGGGGCGGATAGGCTAAAATAGAACCAGGCGGACCTCATGCGGGGGCCGCACGGGCGGCCGGGTACCGCCCCGACACCGAAAAGGAGGCGGCCGGATGGGCTATCACATCCTCGTCGTGGACGACGAACCGGAAATCGCGGATCTGATTGAACTGTATCTGAAAAACGAGGGTTACACCGTTCACACCTGTTATACCGCGGAAGCGGCCCTCGCCTGCATCGCGTCCGAACATCTCGACCTCGCGCTGCTCGACGTGATGCTGCCCGGCACCGACGGATTCGCGATCTGCCGGAAAATCCGGGAAACCCACACCTATCCGGTCATCATGCTCACCGCCCGGGATCAGGAACTGGACAAGATTCTCGGCCTGACCCTGGGGGCGGACGATTATATCACCAAGCCCTTCCGCCCGCTCGAGATGATCGCGCGGGTCAAGGCCCAACTCCGCCGTTCCACCCAATACAACCGCGCCGAGGGCGAGCCGGAAGAGCGGGTCATCGCGTTTTCCGGCCTGGTGCTGAACCTGGATACCCACGAATGTACCCTGGACGAAAAGCCGCTCTCCCTGACGCCCACCGAATTTTCCATCCTGTGGTTTCTGTGCGCAAACCGGGGCCGGGTCATCCCCTCAGAGGAATTGTTCCGCGAGGTGTGGGGAGAAAAATATTTCACCAGCAGCAACAATACCGTCATGGTGCATATCCGGCACCTGCGTGAAAAGATGCACGATGCGGCCGAGCATCCCAAATATATTAAAACGGTATGGGGGGTAGGATATAAAATTGAAAAGTAAATTCCGCTCTTTAAAGAAGAAGATCTTTCTGCAGGTGGTGCTGACCGTCGCGGTCGCCGCTGCGGTGGGGTCTTTTCTTCTGTTCGTGGTCGTCGACGGGGTTTTGCAGAACCCCTTTGCCGAATCGTTCATCCGTCTGTGCGAGCGGATCCTCCGTTTAAGCCCCGAAAGCGCCAAGACGGCTTATTACGCCTTGTTCCAGCGGTTCAAGCCGATCTGGATCGGCGTGGGATTCGTGCTGCTGCTGCTCGTCATCTTCTATTTCGCCCTGACCCGGATGACCCGTTATTTCGACCGGCTCAGCGAGGCGCTCGACCACCTGGCCGACGACACGGATGAGGAGATCCGTCTGCCGGCGGAACTCGATTTTATGGAAAAACGCCTGAACGCCGTCCGGCAGACCTTGCGCAAGCGGGAAAAAGACGCCAAAGAGGCCGAACAGCGCAAAAACGATCTGGTCGTCTATCTGGCTCACGACATCAAGACACCCCTGACCTCGGTGATCGGATACCTGAGCCTGCTCGACGAGGCCCCGGACATGCCCGCCGCCCAAC
>USDZ01000231.1 GCA_900553525.1 uncultured Oscillospiraceae bacterium | reverse complement strand
AAGAAAACCCCGATGAGCGCGTGCTGGATGTGATTGATGCGCTGCCGCTTGTATTTGCAGATCATGAGAGATAAAGCCCGGCCGGGCTGACCGCGCCGGGATGTGGAGGTGCGTTTATGCGCGGACGGGGACGGGAAACGGGGAGGGGCCCGGCGTTCCGCCCCCGCCGAAAGGGAAGGAGGAATGGACGGCATGGTTCAGGCGGTATTGGAACCGGCTGCGGCGATTTTACGGGAGAGCGCGATGACAATTGAAGAGAAAAAGGCGGTGCTGATGCGCTACCGCGAGTCGGAGCGGCGGATCGCCCGGATGCTGGAGGAGAAAAGGCGGTGGGCGGAAAAGGCGGCGGCGATATCGCCCGTCTATTCTGACATGCCCCCCCCGCCCAAAGGGGGACGGAGCGACCGGATCCAGGACGCGGTTTGCAGCATCGCGGATCTGGAGCGGGACATTGCCCGGGAAATCGGTGCGCAGGTCCGGCTCCGCCGCCGGGTGGAGAGGGCCGTAAACCGGCTGGAGGATGACCGGCTGCGAGACGTGGTGCGGTACCGCTATGTGGACGGCTATACCTGGGAGCGGATCGCCGAGGTGATGTGCTACAGCCCGATGCAGGTCTGCCGCCTCCATGCCAAGGCGCTCGCCGCCATTGTGTTATAGAATGTGATGGTCCGCCTGTGGTATAGTATACAAGGGGAAAGCGGCAAAAAAGATTTTGCCGCTTTCCCCCTGAAAAAACCCTGGCGGGCCATAAAGCGTGGCCCGCCTGCCGCGTCCGGACGATGCGGCACCGGGTTTTTACGAATGGAGGGTTCCTCTAAGAAACCCCTGGCGGGCCGAAAGCGTGGCCCGCCTGCCGCATCCGGACGATGCGGCACCGGGTTTTTACGAGCGGCGGCGTTAGGGAAAGCACAAAAGAGATTTTTCCGGGTTCCCCCTGGCGGCGTTAAGGAAACCAGCGTGCGTGTTTTCCGGGCGGTCCATGGCCGGCGCCTGGAGGATTTGGCCGGATGGAAGAGCGGCAAAAAGGGGAAGCAGAGATCCCCCTATAGCCGGCATAACGGCGCCGCGGGCCTTTCGCCCACGGCGCCGCTATCGATACGCTGGTTTGTGTTTGTGCGAAAATCGCTTTTGCCTGCGGCTCCCCGCTATCCGGTCAAAGATGCGGCCGTCTTCGCTTGTGGGACTGCCGCGCGCCGGAAAGGGATGGCCGGTATCCTTTGTGCAATCCCGTCCGCGGCGGCATAGGCGCCTTCCCATTTTTCCGCGCTTCCGGCACGGCCTTTATGGAGTCAGGAACATCTGTACCCAATAGTAGTTCCCGCCGACAACATAACAGGCGATCCCGATCTCGGCAAAGCGTCCATTTAAAATATTCGCCGCATGGCCGGGAGAGGACATCCAGCCCGCCATAACCTTTTCCGGAGTCCGATAGCCCTGGGCGATATTTTCTCCGCTCATGGTATACCGGACGCCGGCCTCGTTCAGCGCGGTAAAACAACTGTCGCCAGAAGGCCGGGTGTGGGAGAATACCGTGACGATTTCCCTGGCGCGCACCTTAGCCGCCGCCACGGCTCCCTGGTTCATGCTCAGCGGAGCAAGCCCTTCCTTGGCCCGTTCCTGATTGACGATGACAAGCACCTGGTTGGCATAGGAATCGTTGTATGAGGAGGCGGAATCGATTGGCGCCGACGAACCGATGGGAGGAGGGGCGCTGGAAGGCTTGCTGCCCGAACCGGCAGACGGGCGGCTCGTAACCGGAGCCTGGGGTTTACCGGATGAAGCGGGAACCGAAGGGCTCTCCTCTTTTCCACCCGTAACCGGGCGGCTTTCCCCGCCGCCCTTATTTCCGGTTTCCGGATTGGTCTGTTGGCCATCGATTGTCTCGGAGGCTTCTTGTGTTGCCTGCGATTCTGCCGCTGTGCTGGTCTCGGTTTCGCTGACGTCTGCTGCCCCAGCGCTGCTTTCGCTCGTGGACAAACTCGCGGCGTCGGCGGCATCCGGGCCTTTTTTATTTCGATAAACAGCCCATGCAACCCCTGTCACGACCAGCAGGGCAGACAGGGCGATGACCAGCCACTTTGTGAATTTCTTGTTTCGATTCATCTCGATGCATCGCTCTCTTTTGCTCCTGGATTTTGCGCCTGGATTTTGCGCCTGGAT
>USDZ01000230.1 GCA_900553525.1 uncultured Oscillospiraceae bacterium | reverse complement strand
GCACCGCCCCGTGCAGGGTCTGGTCGAGCGGAGGCACCACCGAACTCAGGATGGCCCCCTCAAAGCTGCCGGCGTCTACGCCGTACAGGCGGAAAATATCGAGCAGCTCGACCGCATACTGATCCTCCATTTTCGAGGGGTCGGTGGCGATCCGGGATTCAAACAGAAGCTCGGTGTTTTGAAATACGCCGAGGGTAATATTGGTATTGCCCATGTCCAATGTCAGCAGCATGGCTTACTCCGCCTTTCCGTATCGGCATTTGGAAATAGAAGGAAAACGCTGTTATTATAAATATAGCATGCCCGTCAAGAGCCAAAAAGCCCTGAAAAGGGCAATTTTTTAGAAAAGGCCGGAGGAGAGGGATCCCGGCCGCGGCGGGGGAACTCCCTGCTCCGCTGTTTCTTCATAAAAAATTTCGCGGATTTTCTTTGCATTCTCTTCGGAAACAGTCTATACTAGCTCTATGAGAGTCAGGGAGGGGGATTCCATGCCAGACTTGAGTTTTTTGCTCTATGCCTTGGCTGCCGTTGCGGGGTGCCTGGCGCTGCCGGTTCTCGCTTGGTATGTGGTGACGGCACTGTGGGGACTGGCTCCGCTGCGCGGCGGGGTGGGCCGGCCAACAGAAAAAAGGCTGCGGTTTGCCGTGATCGTCTGTGCTAGGCATGAGGAAGCGGTCATCGGCCAGCTTCTCGACAGTTTGAAAGCGCAGGATTACCCGCAGGACAGTTATCAGATGTTTGTCATCGCCGACAACTGTACCAAGGACGATACGGCCGGCGCGGCCCGGGCGCACGGCGCGACGGTATATGAACGCCACGATGAAAAAAAGGTCGGCAAGGGTTATGCGCTGGAGTGGGCGCTCGCCCGTATCCGGGAGGATTATCCCGACCGGTTTGACGCGGTTTGCGTGTTCGACGCCGACAACCTGGCGGCGCCCGACTTTTTGTCCCGGATGAATGAGGCGCTTCAGAACGGCGCGGACGTGGCCGAGGGATACCGCGAAACGATCAACCCGGGAGAAACGTGGGTCAGCGGCTGTTATGCCCTGTATTGGATGTTTCTGATGCGTTTTTTTTACCGGGCCCGCCGCAATCTCGGCATGTCCTGCATGGTCTGCGGCACCGGCTTTGCGTTTAAAATGGAGGTTCTGGGGCCGGAGGGGTGGCACACCCGGACCGTGACGGAGGACTGCGAATTTTCTATCCAGCAGATCACGGCGGGCCGGACCATCGCCTTTGTGAGCGAAGCGGTGTTTTACGATGAACAGCCGCGTGACTTTGCCACCTCGCTGCATCAACGGTTCCGCTGGCTGGTGGGTGCCGCTCAGGCGACCTACTGGTGTATGAAAACCGTGATCCGTGGCATTCGGGCGGGGCACAGAGGATCGGTGGATATGCTCGGCTTTGTGCTCGCCGGTCCGGCGGCGGTGCTGCTCCTCCTGCAGGGGGTGCTTCTTTTGGCGGCGGCGCTGCTGCGGGCCGCGACGCCGGTCACAGTTTTGTGCGGGGTAGCCGTGTCGCTGGCTGTCTCCTATGTCGCCGTGGTGCTGGCCGCGATGCTGTGCGCAGCTTTGGAGAAAAAGAGCATCCGTCGGCTTTGGAAATCCATTCTGCTTTTTCCGCTGTTCATGCTGCCGATGGGCTTTATGCCGGTGGCGGCGCTCATTCATCCGCGAGTCGGCTGGAAACCGATCGAACATCGCCGGACTTCCACCATCGACGAGGTGGTCCGTTCGGAGGATTTACATACCCGATAGACAGGCGGCGCTCCTTGCCGGACTGTGAAGGAGGATCACATGTTTGCACAGGAACTGCAGGCCGCTGCGGCGGCAAAAGGCTGGAAGGTGAATGCACAGACCGGCGCGGTGACGGGCGTCTGCGACGGCGTGGCGTTTCGCGCGACGGCGGAGGACGGCATGACGCTGGAACTGTCGGCGAGCATCGGGGAAAAACAGTTTCCCAAGCTGGCGGCCAAGTTAGGGCAGTCATATCCGGGCGCCGAAGTGCAGCCACTGGATTTCGGCGTGCGGATTCGCGTCCCTTCCGTTCCCGACACCGGGGAAGCGTTCCTCTCCCTGATCGGCACCGCGGCCAAAGCTGCGGTGTCCCACATCGAGGTGGCGCACGACGACAAATTTGAACGGTACGGGGAACCCTTTCT
>USDZ01000229.1 GCA_900553525.1 uncultured Oscillospiraceae bacterium | reverse complement strand
ATCCTGTTGTCGGAGTTCTGGCCGAAAGAGACAAAAACGGTATCGGCGAAGGCATCGACGGATGAATTCGTGGCGAAAACAGAGGAAAAGCTCAATCAAATCGTCGGCAGCATCGAGGGTGCGGGGCAGTGTCAGGTTATGGTCACGCTGGAAAACGGCGTCGAGTATGTGTATGCCAGCGAACAAAAGGTCAACACCGACCGAACGGAGGACACCGCCTCGGATTCCAACAAAATCTCCCAGCGGGATGGAACGGAAGAGAGCATCATCCTCGTGGATACGGACAATGGACGGCAGGGCCTGCTGGTGACGGAAATCCAGCCCACGGTGAAGGGCGTCGTCGTGGTCTGTGAAGGAGGTGATCTCCCCCAGGTACAGCAAAGGATCGTTGAGGCGGTGACCACCGCCCTGAATATATCCTCCAAGCGGGTGTGCGTGACCAAATCCTCTTAAATTTTTTGGGTGAAAGGAATGGATGGGATGAACGGGATTTTCGGAAAAAAACAGGTGCTGCTGGCCACCTTGATCGTGGCGCTGGGACTAGCGGTCTATTTGAACTACTATTTTGCCAACAAGACGCCGGCGCTTCCGACTGGAACCGGCACTTCTTCGAGCGATAAAAACCTGGGTGACGCCCAGTATGTCGGAAATCCGTCCACCGTGTCCGACGGGGAGACCAGTACGACGGAAGACCCTTCCGATTATTTTGTACAGGCCCGCCTCAATCGAGAAAATGCCCGGCAGGAGCAGATTGATATTGTCAAAGACACCTTGAACGATGTTAAGGCGACCGACGAAATTAAGAAACAGGCCGCCGACAAGGTGGAGGCGATCACCCAGGCGATCGAGCAGGAAAGCAAAATCGAGAGCCTTATCAAGGCGAAGGGCTTTACCGATTGTGTCGTATACATAGAAGATACGAATTGCCAGGTCGTGGTGCGCAGCGAGGGACTGCAGGTGCAGGATACGGTTCAAATCACCGAGATCGTCACCTCCCAATCGGATATCACGGCGCAGAATATCAACATTGTTCCGGTAAAATAAGAAAAAAGAGTTGCCCTGGGCGGACTTTGTGGTATAATAAGCTTGCTGTATAGGCGAATGCCTATGCTGGGTATATGTTTTTTATCCGGTAGAAGGAGCGGGGGCTTTTATGGCCGCCGGACGGAGCCTATACGATTATCGTGCAAGGAGGTCATCGACATGGATGATAAAGGATACAAACCCTCCGAGGGCAGCTGCATCATATCGGAAGACGTGATCGCCACCATTGCCAGTACCGCCGCGCTGGAGGTGCCGGGAGTGGCCAGCATGGCCCAGCGTCCTACCGACATTCGGGGCCTGATCAGCTCCGCTGCCGCCAAATCGGTCAAGGTTCTCAACAATGAAAACGAGACCATCATCGATGTGTATATCAATCTCCGTCTGGGAGTCCGGATCCAGGATGTGGCGGGGGCGGTGCAGCACGGCGTCAAAGTCGCGGTGCAGTCGATGACCGGTAAGCCCGTGACCAAAGTCAATGTGCATGTGGCCGGTATCGTTCTCGAAGAGGAAAAGGCGGAAGCCTGAGAAAACGGCGGCCACACGGTATAAGCGCGGACCCTCCGCAGATATGTGGAGGGTCCTTGCCGTGCCGGGGGGACGCCGCCTTTCGCCGTTTTGTTAAAATCCGACGTTTGAGAAAGGCGTGACGTGTATGACGCGGCGGGAAGCCCGGGAACTGGCGTTTATTCTTCTGTTTGAAATGACCTTTACCGGCGATCCGATACGCATTCTGTACGAAAATGCGGCCGAGGCCCGGGATGTGGAGAACGACGCCTTCGCCCTGTCTTTGGCGGAGGGGGCGGCGGCTCACCTTGACGAGGAGGACGAACTGATTTCTGCTTTTTCCCGTAAGTGGAACAAAGATCGACTCTCCCGTGTGGCCCTCTCCATCATGCGTCTGGCGATCTATGAGATGGAGTTTGAACCGGATATTCCGGTGAGCGTGTCGATCAATGAAGCGGTCGAACTCGCGAAAAAATACGGCGGGGATGACGACGCGCCCTTTGTCAACGGCGTTCTGGGAGGCGTGGCTCGACGGGCCGGCGGGCCGGTCGAGACGGAAGAACCGAAACCGTAATGGGAGAGTGGCAGTCGTTGTGGGACGGTATATAGGGCTGGATAC
>USDZ01000228.1 GCA_900553525.1 uncultured Oscillospiraceae bacterium | reverse complement strand
TGGACTTGCCGGCGTTGGTGTAACCGACGAGGGCGACGGTGGACAGGCCGATTTTATGCCGGCGAGCGCGGCGGGTTTCACGTTGCCGTTCCACCTCTGCAAGCTGCATCTTCAGGCTTTTGACCCGGCGACGGATATGGCGCCGATCGCTTTCCAGCTTGGTTTCACCGGGACCTCGAGTGCCGATGCCGCCGCCCAGCCGGGATAGAGCGGTTCCCTGTCCGGCCAGCCGGGGTAGGAGGTATTGCAACTGAGCCAATTCCACCTGCAAGCGGCCTTCCGCCGACCGGGCCCGTCCAGCGAAGATGTCGAGGATCAGCATCGTGCGGTCCACCACCCGGCAGGGAAGGGCATCTTCCAGGTTCCGCTGCTGGGTCGGGGTGAGTTCCCGATCGAAGATGACGAGATCACAGGCTGTGTTTTCCGCCATCAGCACGAGTTCCTCCAATCGTCCCGCACCGATACAGGTGGCGGTGTCGGGGCTGTCTCTTTTTTGGACTAAGCGGCCGGCCGTTTTGGCTCCCGCCGTCCGGGCGAGTTCCTCCAGTTCGTCAAGGGAACTGTCGACATCGTATTCACCGGTATCCACCGCCGCCAATAGAGCGGTTTCTTCAGGATTTGCCTTGTCAAGTTCTTCCATGGGGATTCCTCCCATCGAGTATAGTCGCCTATGTGCTCTGCGGATAGTATACCACACTTCCGGTGAAATCCATAGGGTTTCCCAGGATCGGACATACCTTTGTGGGCTTTCCGCCGGATTTCTGTCCGGCGTCCCTTGTGCATCCTTCCCAATAACCGCCGACACGGTTCGAGAAAATTCGGTAGGGAAATTGTGGGGCGCCCCTTTTCACAAACAGCCGGGATGTGTTAAAATAAGGTTAGATTTTATTCTGCACAAGGGAAAAGCCGATGGCCGTAACCCGGGTGGACGGCGGGGTTTTTCGGCCTGTCCGGGATACGGTTTTCCCGAAGTTCGACATTATCCGGCAGTATCTGCACAAGCCGCCGGCCGCTGTGCGGCCCAAAAATCGGGGACGGAAAAGGAGACGTTGAAGTTGTCGGACAAAGTAACTGGAGAGACGATTTTTAATCTGCAGGATCGAGTGGCGCCGCTGGATATCATCGCGTTGCCGGGCACGGAAGAACTCGGTGAAAAAATCAACGCGCATCTGCGGGAATGGGCCAGTAACAGCGGGCGGGACCAGGATACCTTCCTGATTCCGGTCGAATGTCCCCGTTTCTCCTCCGGGGACGGCAAAGGCATCATCAAGGCCAGCATCCGCGGAGACGATCTTTTTATTCTGGTGGACGTAGGGAATTACAGTTGTACATACAATATGTTCGGCCGGGAAAACAGCATGTCTCCTGATGACCATTTCCAGGACCTGAAGCGGATCATCCAGGCGGCCGGAGGCAAAGCGCACCGTATCAACGTCATCATGCCTATTCTGTACGGCGGACGCCAACACCGCCGCAGCTATCGGGAATCCCTCGACTGTGCGGTGGCCTTGCAGGAACTCGAACGGATGGGCGTGTCCAACATCATCGCCTTCGACGCGCACGATGCCCGGGTGCAGAATGCCGTTCCCTTAATGGGATTTGACAACGTGATTCCCTCCTATCAGACGCTCAAAGCCCTGTTCCGCCGCTTCCCCGATCTGATTCCCGACCGGGAACACCTGATGATCGTCAGCCCGGACGAGGGTGCGATGCACCGCAATATGTATTATGCCTCCGTTATGGGCCTGGATCTCGGCATGTTCTATAAACGCCGGGATTATGCCCGCGTGGTCAATGGCCGGAATCCCATCGTGGCTCATGAATATCTGGGCAATTCGGTGGAAGGCCGGGATATTTTTATCGCCGACGATATTATCTCCTCCGGCGAATCCATGCTGGACATTGCTTATGAACTGAAAAAACGCAAAGCGGCCCGTATCTTTGCTTACGCCACCTACCCGATCTTCACCAACGGCCTGGATGCCTTCGACAAGGCGTATGAGGAGGGGGTTATCACCGGGGTGCTCGGAACCAATCTGACCTACAGGACACCGGCTCTGCGGCAGAGGGAATGGTTCTGTGAGGTGGATGTTTCCAAATATATCGCGTATTTCATTGCCGCGCTCAACCATGACGTATCCGTCAGTCTCATCATCGATCCGCATGAAAAAATCAAGAGGCTGCTCGCCGAGCACCGCCCCGGCGAAAGCCGGTGAACGACGGCGCTGCCGGTTCGGGTGAGACCATAAAAGAAAGAATGGCGTATGAT
>USDZ01000227.1 GCA_900553525.1 uncultured Oscillospiraceae bacterium | reverse complement strand
ACAGTACGGTCAGCACCGAGAACAGGGCCAGCAGCCCGCTGAAAATCCCGATTTCGCGGGGACGGCGGACAATTCGCAGCATGACGGAGGTGCCGAAACCCGTTGTCAGCACCAAATTCTGGATCAGAGCGGCGACGAGCAGGGTAAACAGCGTATCCCAAATCCAGTTCATCTCTTTGCCTCCTTACGCTCGGTAGCCCGCGCCGCGACGGCTTTTATCCAGTTGAGGAAGGCGGCCATGAATCCCAGAAGGATAAAGCCGGCGAACGGCTCGACGGCCTCGGGAAGCTGAAGGGTAAAACCGAGAGGCTTATCCCACAGCGTGCCGCTCGCCGCCATTTCGCGCAGGGCGGAGACCACACAGATCGCCAGGCCGAATCCCAAAGAGGAGCCAATCGCGTCCACCAAGGCGGGGAGAGGCCGGTTGGTCACGGAAAATCCTCCCGCCCGGTAGGTGAAAATGGTGTTGACCGCCATGAGGGGCAGATATAGATACAGCGCGGCGTACAGTTCATGGGAGAGGTATTGATTCACGACAGCCGCCGCGCCCAGCAACAAAATCGAGGCCCCGACCGTGTATACCGGCGGGCGGAGCCAGGAGGGCAGACGGTTGCCCCACAGGGACATACACAGGCTGGTCGGAAGGAGTACGGCCGCCGTACAGAGGGTCAGCGCCACGCCATATTTCAGGTTGACCCCGATGGATATGATGGGGCACAGGCCGATGGCCTGCACCAAGACGATGTTTTTGGAAAAAAAGGTGTCGAGGAAGATCCCGCCAAGCTGTCGGAGATTCGTCCTCCGTCCGGATTTGCTCATGCGTGCCCTCCTCCTTTCCTCGTCTGCCAACGCTCCCGAACGCGGTACGCAAGCCCCCAGCAGAACCTGTCCAGAAGCGGAGAAAATGCATTCGCCAGCAGAATGCCGAAATACGCGACGCATTCAAATCGGCCGAAATGGCGCAGCAGCATGACGAAGACGGCAGTCCCGGCGCCGTAGACAATCCGGGCAAGCCAATGGCGCGGCGCCGTTACGGGATCGTTGATCAAAAACACCCCGCTGAACAGCAGCACCCCGGCGCTCATTTCCAACATGACGCTGGTCCCGGGAGAGACAGCCGCACGGGGAAAGAGCGCGGCAATCAGGGCACAGGTGAGCAGATAGGGCAGCGCGATCAACGGGGAGGCGGTGTGGCGGGCAAACAAATAGAGCAGGCAGGCGAGCAGCACCGCGACAGCCGTGGCCCCGATCGGCCCGGAAAAACTCCCCTGGAGTACGTTCAGCCAGGTCAGACTGGTGCCGCCCCCGCTGTTGAGGATCATATTCGGAGACTGAGCGGTGAGAACCTCACTCACATCCCCGAGCGGCAGGGGGCTGACCTGTCCCGCATAAGGATACAAAAAGACGCGGCCTGGAAAACACACCGTGACCACTGCCAGCCCGGCTGCGGCGGGATTGAAAACATTTCGGCCGACGCCCCCAAAGGGCATCTTGACCACCACAATGGCGAAGGCAGCCGCGATGGCCGGAAGCCAGTAAGGGGAAAGCGGGGACATCATGGCCCCCACGAGACCGCCGGTGACGGCGGCGGTGCCGTCGAGAATCGACGGCCTCCGGCGCATGAACAGACAGCAAAGGAGTTCGCACAGCACCGCCGCCGCGATCCCGGTCAGGACCAAAAGAACAGGGCGGAGGCCGTAACGGACAAAGGAGAAAACGCAGAGGGGGACCAGTGCGATGAGGACATCCAAAGCCAGAGCGGAAGAACGCTCGGTCTGCCGCAGATGCGGCGCGCCGGCCATTTTAAGCGTCATCGTCATCACCCCATTCCAGAAAAATGGTGCCGTGGGTCCCGGCCGCCTCCTGCACGCGGACGGCGACATCCCGTCCGGACGGACAGACGAAAGAACAGGCCCCGCAGCCGTCGCATCCTTCCGGGTGAAGGGAGGCGAGCCGCTCATAATGCATGTTTTCCAGCCGCCGCACAATTTCATAGGGGAGCAATCCCGCATGGCAGGCGCGCACGCACCGTCCGCAGCCGATACAGGCCCCCTGCGGCAGAACGACGGGCCGCAGTTTCAGCGCCAGCAGGCAGGTCATGCCGGGAAGAACCGGCAGATCGTCGGTCGGCGAAGAGCGTCCGGTCATGAGATCGCCGAGTATCAGGTATTGGGGATCCTCCCGCAGGCCGCAGTAGGCGAGCAGCTCCCGAACCGGCACCCCAAAGGGGACGGCCAGATTCTGCGGTGTGGCAACGGCGTCCCCGGCGACGG
>USDZ01000226.1 GCA_900553525.1 uncultured Oscillospiraceae bacterium | reverse complement strand
GCGAACGTGTAAACGGCCCGCTTGACAGGTTCCTCCGTCTGCCGGCGGACGGCGAGTTCGGACTGGAGCCGCTGATAACCCGCGAGATCGGAAGGGTAAACCAGGGAATCGGAACCGTCCCCCGTGTAAGCTTCGGTGGTCACGGTCATGCGGTCCCCGGCGGATTTCACCGATTCCACATAATAATAGAGGGATTCGGTCGGCGCACCGGAATCCGGGGATATGGCCGTATATTCGACGGAAACCTGGAGGTCCGAATCCGGCGTGAGGGATTGGGGGACGAGACGGGCCAGGGTGTCCCCCTCCCAGGACAGGAAGGAACCGATTTCAGCCTGCTCGGACAGCCGGACGGCGCGGGGGCCGAACACCCGGTCCAGCAGGTCCTGCGCCGTCTGGAGAGAGATAACGGCCTGGTTCTGATTCTGAACATCGGATCCGGCGGTGGTCTGCAAAAAGAGGTATAAGGGGTTGCCGTTCTGCCGCAGGAACACCTGATTCGCATATTGGAGCTGCTGCGCCGCGGTCATATCCGCGGCGTCGAAAGCCTCGACGTCACGGGTATAGGTCGTCTCTGCAAGAAGGGTATAGATTTGCAGGAGTTCGGCGTCGATATCCGAACTCCCGTCCGTTCCCACCGGCTCAGGCGCCGGCTGGAACAAGCCGCTGAGCAGAACCGCGGCCACGGCGACGACGAGAACGGCCGCCGTGCCGGCAAATGCCGCAAAACGGACGAACAGGGTCCGAGAGGGCTTGACGGGCGCCTCCTGTATGAAGGCTTCGGGATGATAGGGAACGCGCGCCGCCTCTTGGCGGCAACGTTTTTTAAAAGAGCGCCAGGTCATGAGGACACCTGCCTTTCAGATTCAAGAGGAAGAGACAGCCGGGGAAGTCAGGTAGAGAGGTCTGTGCCGTCCAGCGCCTTTTTCAGGAGCTTGCGGGCAGAGGCAAACCGCCAGCGCACGGTGGCGGAGGGGGTATCCGTGGCGCGGGCGATCTCGGCGAGCCGCAGGCCGCCCAGCACATGGAGGGTAAAAACCTCCCGTTCCGGTTCGGGCAGGGATGTGAGCAGGCGGGCGATGAACAGCGATTCCTCCGGCAGACGGGAAGTTTCATCGCCGGGGGTGGGGAGCTCTCCGGCTTCTTCCAGTGGAGAGAGACGGCCCCTGCGGCGGATCACACCCAGGCTGGTATGCCGGGCCACGGTCATCAGCCATCCGCCCGGATTGGCGATTTTCTCGCCCTTTTGCAGAGATTCCCAAAGGGCGGCAAAGGTGTCCTGCATACAGTCCGCCGCCTCGTCGGCCTGATGCAGCAGGCCCAGGGAGGTATAATATACCGCCTTGTAATAGGCGTTGTACAGCCGCAGAAATTCTGCGTGATTTCCAGCCTGCTTCATGGACTGCCTCCTTGCGGCGGGTGTCGGGCATGTAACGATGGTCCCCGGTCTGCGCTCGCCGGGGGCCGCTCCGCCGGCCTCTCTGATAGAAAGACGTACGAGGGACTCGGAACGTTGGTAAAAAATCCGGCCTTCTGTCAAAAAACAGAAGGCCGCGGGCGTTATTCTGTAAAAGTGATGTGGATGGAGGCGTTGGTGGTCTGAAGATAGAGGCGGCCGGGTAGGTCCCCCACCCGGTTGGTGAGGTTACAGGAGCCGTTGGTGGTACTGGCCGTGATGATGTAATCCTCTTCCCGGCCGAGTACGCTGCCCTTGATCCCGCCGTTGCTGGAGGTGAGGGCGATGTCGCCCGAATCCAGCCGTTCGAATTCTACCGCCGCGTTGCTGGTTCCGGCCTGAACCCGGCCGGCCCGGCAGCGGGTCAGAATGATTTTCCCGTTGGTGGTGTCGGCGAGGAGAGCGGCGCTGTGGCAGTTTGTGGCGCGCAGGCCGCCGGTCTTAGACTGGAGGGAGAGTTCGCCGTCGGTCATGACGTCGATGGCGGTCAATGTTGCGTTGGTGGTTTCCAGGACAAGCCGTCCGGTCCCGGTCAGCGCTTCTGCCTCCACCGCGGCATTTTTGGTTTTCGCGGTCAAGCTGCCCACCTCTACGGTATGAAGAAGCAAGGCGCCGTTGTCGGTTTCCAGAACCGTGTCGCCGAGATGCACATCGGTCAGGCGGATCCGGGCGTTGGTGTCGGTAATCCGCGTGCTGCCCGCCGTCACCCGGTCCAGGGAAAGATCCGCGTTGGTGGTTCCGGCTTCCAGAGAACCGTGGCACACGATGTCCGCGAGGGTGACAGCCCCGTTTTGAGACCGGAAAAGGGCGGAGGACAGCGCCGTGAAG
>USDZ01000225.1 GCA_900553525.1 uncultured Oscillospiraceae bacterium | reverse complement strand
GCGCTTGAACTCGTCTAAAAATCCCATGGTAGTAACCCTCTTTTCTCTGGAATATATCTCTGCGTTATTGTTTTGCCATGGGGGGCCGAGGCCCAAACAGGGCCGTACCCACCCGCACCAGCGTGGCGCCCTGGGCAATGGCGTCCTCATAATCGCCGCTCATCCCCATGGACAGGCAATCCATATCATCTTGATTATGGGCTATTTTTTCCTTTATGTCAACATAAAGCTTCTTCATAATGGAAAAATAAGGAGTATTGTCTCCGGGCTTCTGGGCGATAGGGGGAATCGCCATCAGACCCCGCAGACGCACGTGCTCCAAGGACTGCGCCAGCTGGGCCAGCTCCCAGGCCTCATCGGGGGTACAGCCCCCTTTGCTCAGCTCCCCGGCAACATTTACCTCCAGCAGCACGTCCTGCACCAGACCCAGCTTGTCCGCCTGGCGGTCAATGGCCCGCAGCAGCCGCTCCTCGGCGGTGAGGTCGGTCTCGCCCTTGGGCGTGACCTTGCCCACCAGAATATCACCCGAGCGGACTTCCGCCCCAATATGAATGATGCCCCGCTCGTCGAGATCCTTGAGGGCATCCTCGCCGACGTTGGGGATGTCGCGGGTGATCTCCTCCGGCCCGAGCTTGGTGTCCCGGGACTCGATTTCATATTCTTCGATATGGATGGAGGTGAAAACGTCGTCCCGCACGACCTTTTCATTGATGAGCACGGCATCCTCGTAGTTGTAGCCCTCCCAGGTCATGAAGCCGATCAACACGTTTTTGCCCAGAGAAATCTCGCCGTTGTCGGTGGAGGGGCCGTCGGCGATGACCTCGCCCTTTTCGACATGCTGGCCGTATTCCACCACCGGGCGCTGGTTGATACAGGTGCCCTGGTTGGAGCGCATAAACTTGATGAGCTTATAGGTGTCAAGTTCCCCATCGCCGTCCCGGCGGATGACCACCCGGTCGGCCGAAACAGCCGCCACCGTGCCGGCCTCTTTGGCCAGCACACAGACGCCGGAATCGACGCCGGCCTTGTATTCCATGCCGGTGCCCACGATCGGCGCTTCGGTCTTGAGCAGCGGCACCGCCTGCCGCTGCATGTTGGAGCCCATCAGGGCGCGGTTGGCGTCGTCGTTCTCGAGGAAGGGGATCATCGCCGTGGCGACGGACACCACCATCTTCGGGGAAACGTCCATATAATCGATCTTGTCCGGCTCGGTCTCCAGGAACTCGCTGCGGTACCGCGCGTTGACACGGGAGCGCGCAAACCGGCCGTTCTCATCCAGAGGCTCGTTGGCTTGGGCGACGATGAATTCATCCTCCACATCGGCGGGCATATAGACCACTTCGTCGGTGACGACGCCGGTCTCCTTGTCCACCCGACGGAAAGGCGCCTCGATAAACCCGTACTGGTTGATGCGGGCAAAGGTGGCGAGATAGGAAATCAAACCGATGTTGGGACCTTCCGGCGTCTCAATCGGGCACATGCGGCCGTAGTGGCTGTAATGCACGTCCCGCACTTCAAACCCGGCCCGTTCCCTTGACAGACCGCCGGGGCCGAGAGCCGAGAGGCGGCGCTTGTGGGTCAGTTCGGCCAGGGGGTTGTTCTGATCCATAAACTGGGACAGCGGAGAAGAGCCAAAAAACTCCTTGATCGCCGCGACCACCGGCCGGATGTTGATCAGGGCCTGGGGGGTGATCACATCCATGTCCTGCGCCTGCAGGGTCATCCGCTCACGGATAACCCGCTCCATCCGGGAGAACCCGATACGGAACTGATTTTGCAGCAGTTCGCCCACCGACCGGATCCGGCGGTTGCCCAGATGGTCGATGTCGTCGACGTTTCCGATGTCGTGGCCCAGGCAGTTGAGATAGTTGATGGAGGCGAGAATATCGTCCACGATGATGTGGTTGGGCACCAATTCGGCGGCGCGTTTGCGGATCGCCTCCCGGCGGTCCTCGTCCGACTCGTTGTTCTCCAGGATCTCCTGCAAAACCGAGAAGCGGACCCGCTCGTGGATCCCCAGCTCGGCGCAATCGAAATCGACGAACCGGCGGATATCCACCATGCCGTTCGAGATGATTTTAATCTCGCGGCTCTCCCCGTGTTCCTCCACCGTCACATAGGCGACAGAGACGCCGGCGTCCTCCAATTCCAAAGCGCGGGCGCGGTTGATCAGGTCGCCCGCCTCATTCAGGATTTCGCCGGTCAGCGGATCGGCGACCGGGCGGCTCAGACGGCAGCCGGCCAGACGGTTGGCAATTCCCAGCTTTTTGTTATATTTATACCGGC
>USDZ01000224.1 GCA_900553525.1 uncultured Oscillospiraceae bacterium | reverse complement strand
CAATCGGAGCGCCGGGCGGCCCGGCCGAATGGCTGCCCATGCTGGTTGGGACCGAAAACGGAAGTATGGGAGAAACTTCAGCCCTGCTCATCTTGATCGGCGGTGCCTATCTCGTCCTGCGGGGCGTCGTCCGCCTGCGGGTGCCCATGACCTGCCTGGGAGCCTTCGCGGCGGTGACGTGGGTGTTCGGAGGGGAACACGGCCTGTTTACCGGCAACGTGGTGGCCGGCCTTCTCTCAGGGGGACTGATGCTGGGGGCCTTTTATATGGTCACGGATTTCACCACCAAGCCCACAACCTTCCTCGGAGAACTGCTGTTCGCGGGCGGGGTAGGGATTTTGACCGCGGTCCTCCGGATCTGGGGACCCTATCCCGAAGGCGTCTGTTTCGCCATTTTGCTGATGAATCTGATCACCCCGCTGCTCGAGTATCTCACCCGCCCCCGCGTATATGGACTGAAACCCCTGCTCTTTGGCATCCGGCCGCTACGCGGCCGCTGACCATGGATCGGACCATAGATAGGAAAGGAACGGGATATATGCACACCGTCTTGAAATCCCTGCTCAATCTGCTCATCGTGGCTGCTGTGTCGGTCGGCCTGCTGTGGGGAGCCGACGCCCTGACCCGCTCTGTTATCGAAAAACAAGAGACCGAGGCGGTCCGAACCGCGTTTTCCGGCATGCTGGATGCCGCCCGGTTTGCCGCCCTGGACACGGTTTCCAACACCGCCATCAAACAGGCATACCGGGCGGAGGACGAGAGCGGCCGGACGGTCGGCTACGCCGTGACCGTCACGGTCAAGGGCTACGGCGGCCCGCTGGAGGCGCATGTCGCTCTCTCCGCCGACGGCAGCCGGTTCCTCGGCCTGCGGATCGGCAGCCATCAGGAAACCGAGGGCTACGGCGCCCGGGTGACGGAAGAGAGCTTTTACCGTCAGTTTGATTCCCTTGCCGCTCCCGCCTCGGTCAACGGCTATACCGGCATCGACGAGACCGGGCAGACTCCGGCACGACTGAAAGACGGCACTTATCGTGCCGAGGAAGAGACCTATGACAGCGGGTACCGCTATTTCGTCGAACTGACGGTATCGGACGGCCGTATTGCGGCCGTAAACTGGGACGCAGAGGCGGAGAACGGCGGCCCAACCAAGAAAGAGACGTCTAAAAAGGGCGATTATGTCATGACGCCGGACGGCCCGCCTTGGCATGAACAGGCCGAAACGATGGAGGCGGCTCTCATCGCCTCTCAAGATCCCGCCAAGCTCGTGTTTAACGAGGAGACCGGGAAAACCGACGCCTACGCCGGGGTATCGGTGGACATTTCCAGCTTTGTCGAGCTGGCCGTCTCGGCGCTGAATCAAGCGGGCGCCGATGCGTCGGTTGAGGGTGGCACAGGAGCGGTCGATGCGGTCTCCGGGGCGACCGTGTCCTCCAAAGCGGTCGTCCTGGCGGCCAACGAAGCCTACCGCTTCGTACAGGGCCTCGGAGGGGCCGCCTAATGGCCGCCCCGGAAAGGGCCGTCGCGCATCCGGCCCCACCGGCCACCGTTCCGAGCGGTCCGGTTTTGATCGGCTTGGCGGCCGCCGCGATGGCCAGCGGCCGCGCTTCCCTGGCCTATATAGCCGACATGGCGGCGGTGGTCATACTGTCTGCCGCCCTGCTGGCCCTGCTGCGCAAAAGTTTTGGCTTTTTGCCCGCTGGGGCGCCCTTTCTCCTGACCGGGACGCTGGGGCTCTGTCTCGACCGGCTCATGACGGCGTATAGCCCCTCTCTCCGGACGGAGATGGGGGGCGAAGGGCTTTTCTTCGCTGTTTTCCTTTTCTGCGGTCCGGCCGCGGCGGAACTGGCCGGGGGAAGGCCCGCCTTTTCGGTTCCCCGGGTTTGGCTGTTCGCGCTCGGGGGTCTGGTTCTCGGGTTGTTCAGAGAATGTCTCGCCTCCGGGACCCTATTCGGCGTCACCGTCATGAACGGACTGAACAGCAGCTTTGGCCTCACGCCCACGGGGCGGCCGGGGCTAGCCGGTCTCTTTATCGCCGCGCTGTTTCTGGCTCTGTGGGGCCTGCGGGAACGCCGCTTGTTTCCCTACACAACGCGGGACGGACTGCGGATTGGGCTGGAGGCGGGCCTGCTCGTCCTGCTGTCTTCCTGGGGCGCTGGATTGCTGCGGCGCCTTCTGCCGGCCCCGTCCGCATCTTACGGCGATCTACTCGCGTTGTGTACCGCTGCACTGTTCGTCCTTATCCGTGGAACACTTCTGCCAAAAGAGCGCTTTTTCCGGGATGGCGTTCTCACCGCCTGCTGCGCGCTTATGG
>USDZ01000223.1 GCA_900553525.1 uncultured Oscillospiraceae bacterium | reverse complement strand
ACAGGGGACCAATATTGAGGCGGTGCTGGAGGCGGTGGTCAAACACGTCCCGCCCCCGTTCGGAGATGAAAATGCCCCTCTGCAGGCGCTGATTTTCGACAGTTATTACGACAGCTACAAGGGCGTCATTGTCTACATCCGGGTCAAAGAGGGGCGGGTGAAGCCGGGAGACACCATTCTCATGATGGCGACCGGAGCCCGCTTCGACGTGGTGGAGACCGGGATCATGCGCCCCGGCCGTCTTGAGCCTCAGGACAGTCTGGAGGCCGGGCAGGTGGGTTATATCGCCGCGTCCATCAAAACCGTCCATGACGCACGGGTGGGCGATACCATTACCCTGGCTTCGCGGCCGGCTTCCGCGCCTCTGCCGGGGTACCGCAAGGTCAACCCCATGGTGTTCTGCGGCATTTTCCCGGCAGATGGCGCCCAGTACCAGGATTTGCGGGAAGCGCTCGAACGCCTTCAGCTCAACGACGCGTCTCTGACCTTCGAGCCCGAGACCTCGGCGGCCCTGGGCTTTGGTTTCCGGTGCGGGTTTCTCGGCCTGCTCCATATGGAGATCATCCAGGAACGGCTGGAGCGGGAATACGATCTGGACCTGATCACCACCGCGCCCAGCGTCATCTACCGCCTGACCCTGACCGACGGGACGGTGCAGTATATCGACAATCCGACCAACTACCCCGACCCCGGTACCATCCAGAAAGCGGAGGAACCTTTTACCGACGCCCATATCCTGGCGCCCAACGAATATGTGGGGAATATCATGGAACTCTGCCAGGAACGCCGGGGTGTCTTCAAGGACATGAAGTACCTCGATCCCACGCGGGTGGATATTCATTACGAACTGCCTTTGAATGAAATCGTCTATGACTTTTTCGACGCCCTCAAGTCCCGGACCAAAGGGTATGCGAGTTTCGATTACGAATTCAAGGGCTATGTCCAGTCGGAACTCGTCAAGTTGGATATTCTGTTGAACGGCGACGTGGTGGATGCCCTCTCCTTTATCGTATACGCGGACAACGCCTATGCCCGGGGGCGGAAACTCTGCGAGAGGCTTCAGCAGAATATCCCCCGCCAGCTTTTTGAGGTGCCTATTCAGGCCGCTATCGGAGGCAAGATCATTGCCCGGGAAACGGTGCGGGCTCTGCGCAAAGATGTGCTCGCCAAATGCTACGGCGGCGATATCACCCGGAAGAAAAAGCTTCTGGAAAAGCAGAAAGAGGGCAAAAAAAGGATGCGTCGCCTGGGAAGCGTGGAGGTGCCGCAGGAAGCGTTTATGGCCGTGCTGAAACTGGGGGACGACTAGGCCGGTTCCCCCAAAAACCCATTTTTAGCGGACGTTGGAACCGGCCGCCGCCCATTCCGCCCACGTCGGAATGGGCTCAGGGCAGACGGGAGACAAGGGGTTCCCGAAAAAACCCATTTTTAGCGGATGTTGGAACCGGCCGCCGCCCATTCCGCCCATGTCGGAATGGACTCAGGGCAGACGAGAGGCGAGGGGTTCCCGAAAAAACCAGTTTTTAGCCGATGTTTGCCCTCGCCACCGCTCGGCGAAGACCAATGCATTCCGCCCGGACACATGAGCCGGAAGACGGAAAAAATTAGTGGCGGTCGTACGAAAAGGCCACACTTTACCGCCCTCGCCACCGCTCGGAATAGGTCTGTGATTGACGGAACCCCGCGTTATGGGGTACAATAAGAATCGAGAAAAGAACCCGGCGGTCCGCCGGCCCGACTATCCGGAAAGGATCGGATGCCTGTATGAAAGTAGCTCCCTCCATCCTGACCTGCGATTATGCCCGTCTCGACCGGGAAATGGCTTTTGTGGAAAGCTCCGGCGCGGACATGGTGCATCTCGACGTCATGGACGGCGTGTTTGTCCCCAATCTGAGTTTCGGCCCTCCGGTCATCGCCCGGCTGCGTCCTCTGACGACGCTGCCGTTCGACGTGCATCTAATGATGCAGTATCCACACCGCCTGATCGACGCTTTTGCCGACGCGGGTGCCGATCTCATCAATTTCCATCTGGAAAGCGATGCCCCGGTTGGGGATACCCTCGACGCGATCCGATCCAAAGGAAAAAAGACCGCCCTCACCCTGAAACCCGCGACGCCGGCCGAGGCGGTGTTTCCATACCTCGACCGGCTCGACATGGTTTTGGTGATGACGGTGGAACCGGGATTTGGCGGACAAGCCTTTATGGAGGACATGCTGCCGAAGATTGCCGCCATCCGGGCGGAGATCCAGCGCCGCGGCCTGGATGTGCGCATCGAGGTCGACGGCGGGCTCGGAGAGATCACCGCTCCCCTTGCC
>USDZ01000222.1 GCA_900553525.1 uncultured Oscillospiraceae bacterium | reverse complement strand
CGATGACGGTATCCACCCCTTCCCGCAGGACCCGGCCCGCATCAAAGGTGGAGAGAAGGCGGGACAACTCCTCCCGGGCCTCTTGCAACACCGCGGCCAGAGCAGCGGGTTCCAGCTCGGGAATATCGTCGTCGGGATAATCCACGTAAGCCGAAAAGGCCGACTGGACCTCGATCAGTCCCCGCTCAATATCGCGGATCCGGCGGAACACCGCCCCTTCCCGCGCCGCCAGGGCTGTCCGGGCGGCCAGCTGCCCGTCCGCGGCGATCAGCGCCATCACCGCCTCTGCCCCGGTCAGGTCCAGCTTACCGTTGAGAAAGGCCCGGCGGGTGAATTCTCCCGGCCCGGCCGGCACGGCGCCCGCAGCGAACAGCGCCCGCAGGGTGCGAGCCAGCAGATAAGGGCCGCCGTGGCAGGAAAGTTCCACCACGTCCTCTCCGGTATAGCTGTGCGGCGCCCGAAAAACCAGCGCCACGCATTCGTCGATGACGCCCTCCCCGTCGGCCACATGGCCGTAAGACGCCGTATAGCCGGGCAGTCGGTCGAGGGCGCGCGCCGGGTTTGCCGGGCGGAACACCCGCGAAGCGACGGCGAGAGCCTCCCGGCCCGACACCCGCAGCACGCCCAGCCCCGCCGGGGCCGCCGGTGTGGAAAGAGCGGCCACCGTCGGGCCGATACCCATTTCATCCGGCATCCGCCCGCCTCCTTTCTTATAAAAACCGAAAATCCGAGCTAAAAGCCCGTGGAATACTCTCATTATAGCAGGACAGGCCCGCCCGGTCAAACGCGGCCACTCCCCCGCGGCCCGCACCATTTGAAAATTTCTTGTTGACAAAGTGCAGGGGTATGACTATACTATGTATTGCAAAGTATATGGGAATGCATAGTATCTGTAAAGGAGGGACGGCCTTGGACGTACAGCGCAAAAAGGGATTGCTGGAAATGTGCGTACTCGCGGTACTCAGCAAAGAACCCTCCTACGGCTATAAAATCATGAGGGACGTCTCCGCCTGTATCGAGATTTCCGAGTCGACGCTCTACCCCATCCTTAAGCGCCTGGAAACCGCCGGCTGTCTGACCATCCAACCGCAGGAGCACAACGGCCGCCTGCGCAAATACTACCTCATCACCCCATGGGGGCGAAAACGCATTGCCGCCTTTCTGGAAGAATGGGATGAAATGAAGCGGGTTTATACTTTTGTACAGGAGGAATCGGCATGGAATTCACCAGATTCTTAAAAGATCTCGACGCGGCCCTCGCGGATCTACCCCCGGAAGAGGCTGCGCGAATCCGGGATTTTTACAGCGAACTCTATTACGATGCTGTAGAAAACGGTCAGTCGGAAGAAGAGGCGGTCGCCGCTTTGGGCGATGTCGGTGATATCCGGGACAAGACCCTGGCCGAACTGGAATCCGCCGAGGCGGCGTCGACCGGGGCGCCCACGCCGGACTTAAAGCCGGGAAACGCCGCCCTCTCAAAGAAGTCCAACGCCAGGCGGATCCTCTTCTGGTGCTTCTTCCCCTTCCTCCTCCTGATCGGCATTCCTCTGGCCGCCGGCGCAGCGGTGCTCTGGCTGGCGGCCTGGGCCCTTCTCGCCTCCCTTTGGGCCATCGCGGCCGCTTTGGCTATCGCTTTTCTATGGGGGGCTCTGTCGTCGGTCTATCTGATGACCGTCGCCCTCCCCGCCGGGTTGTTCCAGCTCGCCACCGCGCTGTTCGCCGGCGGCGCAGGGATCCTGCTCGGTGTTGCAAGCCTCATCCTCTGCCGTCTCTTTGCCCGGGCCAGCGCCGCCATGTTCCGTGGCCTTGCCTCCCGCTTCCGCAAACCCAGGCCGGCCGAACCCGGCCAAGTCGCAGGGGATCTCCCTCCGGAAAGGATTGGATGATATGAAAAAAATCCACATCGCGCTGCTTGTCGGCGGCATCTTGTGCGCAGCCTCCCTGGTCCTCGGCGGCGTGGCCCTGGCTTTAACCGGATTTGATTTTTACAGGACGGTGTCAACCATGACCTATCAACAAAAAACAGCGGCCTATGAGCCGTCTCTCCTCGATAGCATCGATATTGCGGCGGAAGATCTGAAAGTCACGGTATCCTCTTCTGCGGATGGACAGGTCCACCTCTCCTACTGGGAATCGGCGGTGGATACCGTGTCGCTCGACGTGGAAAACGGCGTCCTCCGATTCCGCCATTCGGCGCAGGAAACTTGGCTGGACAATTTTATCCGCGGGTTTTGGAGCAGCTTTTCGCGCTACCGCCATGTCATCGAGATTCAGATCCCGGCAGACTGGGCGGGGAATCTGGCCGTGACGAACCAAAACGCCGCGGTGGAAGCT
>USDZ01000221.1 GCA_900553525.1 uncultured Oscillospiraceae bacterium | reverse complement strand
GAGGGGTGGTGTCGGGGCTCGGCAAAGGGATTACGGCCGCGTCGCTCGGCCGTCTGCTTAAGTGTAGGGGACTGAGTGTTTCGGTGAAGAAACTCGACCCCTATCTGAATATCGACCCGGGTACGATGAACCCGATCCAGCACGGCGAGGTATTCGTCACCGACGACGGCGCTGAGACCGATCTGGATTTGGGACATTATGAGCGATTTATCGATGTCAGCCTTTCCCAAAACAGCTCGGTGACATCGGGTAAGGTCTACTGGAATGTGCTGCAAAAAGAACGACAGGGGGATTACGACGGCGGAACCGTTCAGGTTATCCCTCATATTACCGACGAAATCAAGCGCCGCATTGCTTTGGATGCGGATAAATACGATGTGCATATCGTGGAAATCGGTGGTACGGTCGGCGATATCGAGGGACTGCCGTTTCTCGAGGCGATCCGTCAGTTCGCTGTGCAGCACGGGCGGCAGAACTGCCTTTTCCTCCATGTCACCCTTATGCCCTACATCGCTGCCTCGCAGGAAATGAAGACGAAGCCGACCCAGCATTCGGTCAAAGAGCTGCTTTCCCTGGGCATACAACCCGACATTATCGTCTGCCGGGCGGAACAGTCCATATCCCGGGAACTTAAAGATAAAGTGGCCCTGTTCTGCAATGTTCCGCGGGAAAATGTCATCGCGAACTGCGATGTCCCGTTGCTGTATGAGGCCCCGCTCGCTCTGGAGGATGAGGGCTTGGCCGAAATCGTCTGCAAGGGTCTGGGGCTTGGCGATCTACCGCTGGATCTGACCGAATGGAAAAAGATGGTGGATACGCTCCGCCATCCCGAAGTGACCGTCACCATTGCTTTGGTGGGCAAATACGTGGAACTCCACGATGCGTACCTGAGTGTCGCCGAGGCCCTCAAGCATGGCGGTATCCCGAGTCATGCGGCGGTGGATATTCAATGGATCGATGCGGAAACACTGACCGATCATAACGCGCAGGAGATACTCGGCTCGGCCGACGGGATTTTGGTGCCGGGCGGATTCGGCAGCCGCGGCATCGATGGAAAGATCGCCGCTGCCCGTTATGCCCGTGAAAAAGGGGTTCCGTATTTGGGCATTTGCCTGGGGATGCAGATCGCAGTGGTGGAGTTTGCCCGGCATGTGTTGGGGTATACGGATGCGCATACGACCGAAATCGATCCCACTACAACCCACAATGTCATCGATTTGATGCCCGACCAGAGGGCGGTGGAACAGCGGGGCGGCACCATGCGTCTGGGACAGTATCCCTGTGTGCTGGATATCCGCTCTAAAGCGTACAGCGAATATGGTGAGGAGCTCATTTATGAGCGCCATCGTCACCGGTATGAATTTAATAACGATTATCGAGAAATCATGGAAGAAAAAGGCATGTTGCTCGCCGGTATTTCACCGGATAAGCATATTGTGGAAATGATCGAGTTGCCGGACCATCCTTGGTTTGTGGCCTGCCAGTTCCATCCGGAATTCAAGTCCCGGCCCAACCGCCCGCATCCATTGTTCCGTGGGCTGATTACAGCGGCAATCAAAAGGAAAAACACGAAAGACTGATAGCTTCGCGGGGAGAGACGACAGACTCTTCCCGCGGGTTTTTACTGTGGAGAAGCCTGCAGCAAGCATGGGCCGCCCGAATCATGACTGTTGAAATGGGCATTGCAGTGCCTCTGAAACGGATGTGAATGGTTTTATGAGCGGTCACGTGTTTTCCATGGCAGGCGCTTCTTTATAATATATGAAAGAAGAGGTGGATGGACATGCCGGAGTTTTGGCACCGGGAAGGCCGGCTTTCTTTGAACAAAACGATTGTGATGGGGATTCTGAATGTGACCCCCGACAGTTTTTCCGATGGAGGTCGGTATATTTCACCGGAAAAAGCTTTGGAGCGCGCCATTCAGATACAAGAGCAGGGGGCGGGAATCCTGGATATAGGGGCTCAATCCACCCGCCCCGGGCATGTTCCGGTATCGCCGGAAGAGGAAAAAACACGTTTGCTGCCGGTACTTCGTCTGCTGAAAGGACGCATCCACATTCCTATTTCGGTAGACACTTTCTATCCAGCGGTTGCGGAAGTCGCGATACAGGAAGGCGTATCGATTCTGAATGACGTATCCGGACATCTCGACAACGGCATGATGGAACTGGCGGCCGGGGCGGGAGCCGGACTTATTTTGATGCATGCGGGGGATGGCGCGGATGATACCGGAGACGCCAAGGAGGATGTTGTCCGAACTGTCCGCCTCTTTTTTGAGACGGCGTTGAATCGGCAAAAGAAACAGCGGCTGATAAAGATGCAGCTCAGACAGAAGTAGACAACGC
>USDZ01000220.1 GCA_900553525.1 uncultured Oscillospiraceae bacterium | reverse complement strand
CTTACATGGAGCCTGTTATCCGTTCTGGGCGTTTTGACTCGTAAATTTCTGTTTCGCGTTTTGAATTTTCTGTTCTTCCGCCGGTTCCGTCGGATACCAGCCGCGTTTCTGCATTTCGTTAAAAATGTCGGCCTGAATGCTGTGTTCGTCATGAAGAATATTCAGCATCTCATTGCGAAGGGCTGTCGAAGCGCATTCGTTGGAAAAGGCGTTATAGACGCTGGTGATCTCCTTCTGGGAACTTAAGGAGTCGTGGAGTATCTCCTTATCTTGCATGGGAATATTCACATTTGAACTCATATGCTGTACCCTCCTAATTCAGAAAGTTCATCAGCCGGTCAAAATGATTCTGATGACGGCCGGCGATTTGTTCGCACTGTGTTTTGATCTGAGGATCGGTGGAGAGCATGGCATACGTTTTGTATTTTTTTATTAATAATTGTTCAGCACCGAGTTCATCTTCGAGCGCACTCAGTTCCTTTGAAGTCAGGTTCGCCATTCCAATCGTCCTTTCGTCTGTCCATCGCTTGTTTTGATATTTTCATCGCCGCATGGCTGAATCCGGCCATTTTAGTATACGGAAACGGGCGGCATTTATACGCATGCCGCCCGTGATTCAGGTTGCCTGATTTTCCCTTCGAATATCCCGCCCCGCATCCGACGGCAGGCCAAAACTCACCTGCAGGGCTTGGTTGACGCGTTTCATTGAAAAGTCATCTAAGCGGCCCATATGTTCCTTAAGGCGCCTTTTATCGATCGTACGGATTTGTTCGAGCAGCACGATGGAGTCCTTGGCCAAGCCGCTGCCTACCGAATCCACCTGTATATGGGTTGGCAGGCGGGCCTTGTCTTTCTGGCTGGTAATCGCCGCGGCGATCACAGTAGGGCTAAAGCGGTTTCCTACGTCGTTTTGTACAATGAGTACTGGGCGGATGCCCCCCTGCTCGGAACCTACCACCGGGCTTAAATCAGCATAATAGATATCTCCTCGGCGGACATTCATTCGCGGTCCTTCCTTTCCAAAATACCGGCTAATTACGAACCTGTCATTATTGTGAGCCAAGCGGTCCCGATTTAATCGTGCACCGCAAAAAAATTCCGGACAAGAGATCCGATGAAGACTTAATACAGTACAGTCTATGCCCGTCCGATTCTTTTGACAGAGGAAGTTTTGGCTTCGCCGATATTCGGATCAACAACATATCAAAAGGGCGCCTCCTACTAGAAGGCGCCCTTTTGATATGTTGTTACTTTTGCATAGATCTACGATAATTTTCAAACATACAGAATAAAAAAAACCGCTGACCGTTGTTATGAACAGACCGTTTTCTCTTATATCTTTCCCTGTTGAATCGAATACGATACGATCAGGGATACCACTTCACTATAACTAAGCACACCGCTTTCCTGCCCTTGCGACTGCAAAAAGCTATTGTTGAGATTGTTGGAAATTTCCTGAACTTTACCTTCAAAGTTCTCCCAATAGCGGTTCCGTTCCTCCAAATCCCGCCGGACACCGTCGGAACAAGCCGCCCTTGTTTCCCCCCAAAGTTCCGCGTCATAATCGTATAGGGCGTTGGAACAGTAGATATAGGCCATCAGAAGTCCGGAATAGCGGTAGTCCGCAGAGTCGCTGTTTATACAGGTTAGATAAGCCAGGAAATTGCATTCATCCTCTCGGGCAAATCCTCTGGTATGAGCCAGTTCATGCGCGGCGGTAGCCGGGATGCTGCTGTCCGGAACATCAATATTCACATTGGCTTCGGCCAACATGGGAAAATACATCCCCGTGATCCCCGTATAACTCCACCAGTGAGAAAGCTGTACCGGTTTCGCGCGAAAGACACCTCCGAACAGAAAAGGATAGGTATCCTGCAAATTCCGATAGCCGTTGTCCGCAAGACGCAACGTTTCCCCGATCGATTGCGAAAGACGAACACAGCCGCTCCCGTCTTCCGTCAAGGACTCGCGTTCCATCGATGCCTGATCTGCAAGATCGATGCAGACATCACGCAACTGTTCGGCCGTAAAATCTACTGTTTCCAATTCCATTAGAGTGCCGACCGGCAGTCGATAAAAATTCAGACCATGAAGCAGCATATAGAGCAAAAAGGCGACGGACAACACCCATCCCGTTCCTTTGCCTGCCCGCAATAGAGATTTCCCTCGATTCGAAGAACGGCGAAGACGGCGGATCAAACAAATGAGAAGGAATATCAGAACAGGCAGCGCGAGTACGGCCAACACCTCTGTCAGCGAAAACGGGAGGCAAGAAACCAAGCCTCCGATAGGAACCGATACGACACGAAAAATCCCTTGTGCGAACAGTTTTTCGGTGGTTTCCGGAAAGTGGGGCAGTAAAAATCCCAGGATCATAGCTACCACGGCTGGAATCAGAAAACACAAGTGACGAAAAA
>USDZ01000219.1 GCA_900553525.1 uncultured Oscillospiraceae bacterium | reverse complement strand
GACCGCTGCGCCGCGCTGCTGGCCGTGCTGCCTCCCATCCGCCGTTTTGAGGCCGAACCCGAACCCGCGCCGGAACTGCCGGAGGGGACCCGAGAGGTCTCGGTCAAAAAGGAAGACGGCGTCTACCGGGTCGAGGCCGAATGGCTGGAGCGTCTGCTCCAGACCACCGACATCCGCGACACCGACGGCCTGCAGTATTTTCAGCGGGTGCTGCGCACCGCCGGCGTTATCGACGCATTGCTTCGCGCTGGGGTGCAAGAAGGCGATACTGTGAGTATTGTTGGATTTGAATTCGACTATATGGATTAAACTATATGGAATATTTATTAGAATAACACCATATAGTATAGAATGGAGATGGCCTATGGAGCCGTTTTGGAATGACAAAAAAGCCTTGGGGGAGATCAGTTCTTTAAACCTCGCGTATATCGGGGATGGGGTGTATGAATTGATGGTCCGGGAACGGCTGGTCCGGGAGAGCGGCCGCTGCCGGGGACTACATAAGCTGGCGGTGGAACAGGTACGGGCGGAGGCCCAGGCCATCGCGGCCGACCGGTTGCTCCCGCTCCTGAGCGAGGGGGAAGCTGCGGTCTACCGTCGGGGACGCAACGCCCACACGGCCCGCACCGACGGGGTGTATCATAAGGCTACGGGGCTGGAGGCCCTGTTCGGCTATCTCTACCTAGGCGGAGAAACGGCGCGGCTGCGGGAGCTTTTCAGTGAAGCCATGACGGCGATCGAGGAGGCTGCCGGATAGGCCGTGCGGATTTTCCGCGGGTGTTCGGACGAAGACACGCCGCGGAAAGGAAAGGACGGCCATGAATATGGACAAGACCCATCCGTGGAAGCGGACGGCGCTCGACGGCTTGTTTTATGTCCTGGGCAGCGCGCTCTACGCGCTGTCGGTGAACATCTTTACCGCCCCCAACCAGATCGCGCCGGGCGGCGTCACGGGTATCGCCACCCTGCTCAATTTTGTCTGGGGGGCGCCGATCGGCGCCATGATTCTGCTCGTCAACCTGCCCCTGCTTATCGCCGCCTGGTTTCGGCTGGGAAAAGCCTTTACGGTGCGGACCCTCATCGTGACCATCCTGTCGTCGGTGGTCATCGATGCCACAGCGCCCTTCCTGCCGCCTTTCCAGGGCGACAAGATGCTGGTCGCCCTGTTCGGCGGCGTGTTGGCCGGCGCCGGGTTAGGCCTGATCTATATGCGGGGCGCGACCACCGGCGGCACCGAGGTGGTGGCCCGGCTGCTGGAACGGAAATTCCGCCATATCCCCATCGGGCGGCTGATTCTGCTGGTGGACGCGCTGGTGGTCGCGGCGTCGGCCCTGGTCTACCGCAACGTGGAAACCGCGCTGTACGCAATGGTGCTGATCTTCGTCTCGACCAGCCTGATGGACGCCCTGGTTTACGGGGGAGACAAGGGCAAGATGCTTCTCATCATGAGCCGGAGAGAGCGGAAGATCGCCGCCGAGGTGCTCGAACGGATGGAACGGGGCGTCACCATTCTGAACGCCACCGGCGCTTATACCGGCGGGGAACAGCGGGTGCTTCTCTGTGCGGTGCGGCGGTCGGAAATGTATCAGTTGCGCAGCATCGTGACGGACATCGATCCCAGTGCGTTTATGATTGTGGTATCCACCGACGAGGTGCTCGGCGAGGGCTTCAAAGTCCCAAGTGAGAAATGAACGTGCCGCGAACCGCGCGGCCTTGACGGTCTTTGCCGAAAAAATGGCTTGAAACGGAGTTTTCAAGCCGTTTTTTCAATCCCGTGCGGCCGGCCCGCTGTCCAGGTGATCAGGCTTTCGCTTCTTCCTGCCAGATTTGCGCGGCGGCTTTGGAGACCGCTCGGATGACTGGCGCGGGATAGGGAGACGCCTCCCCGCCGACGCCGTAGAGAAAGTAGAAGCCCTCAGGGGTGAGGTACAGCTTTTCCTCATAACCGGCAGGGTCGCCATAGACGCCGCAGGTCCGGCTGGCCACCAGCCGCGCGGTGTCGGTATTATAAACTTTTTTTCGAATGATTTTTTCCATCGGTTCGCTTCGTTCCTTTCCTGGGAGAGAGACTAAAACAGGGTTTCAGTTTCTCCCTTTTTTATCTGTCCGCTATTGTATGGGAAAATTGTTAAGATCGCAACCGAAAAAGGGGGAGAATTGTCGGACGGACCATGAATTCGTGCGGAGCACGCGGCCTCTCCCGCCGATTTCCTACATCCCGCCGCTTGTGCTGTGCGGGGAAATCGGCTATAATGGAAGCAGTCTATGAAACCCGCCGCATTTCATGCCGCGTATGGAGGGACCAGATGAGAAATCCGGATTGGCGCCAAATCGGCGATCGGATCAGCGATACGGTCGGCCGGGCGCTGAGTTCCCGGGAATTCCGGGAGATACAGGGAACCATACAAAACACCGTGCAGG
>USDZ01000218.1 GCA_900553525.1 uncultured Oscillospiraceae bacterium | reverse complement strand
GAACTTGTACCGGCCCACGGTGGACAGGTCGTAGCGCCGGGGGTCGAAGAACAGGGCGTTGAGCAGGCTCTCGGCGGAGTCCACCGTGGGGGGCTCGCCGGGGCGCAGCTTGCGGTAGACCTCGAGCAGCGCCTCTTCGGTGTTCTTGGTGATATCCTTTTCAATGGTGGCGTGGATCCGCTCATCATCCCCGAAGAAATCGAGGAGTTCGGCGTCCGAGCCGAGACCCAACGCCCGCACGAACACGGTCACGGGCAGTTTGCGGTTTTTATCAATCCGCACATAAAACACGTCGGAGGAGTCGGTCTCATACTCCAGCCAAGCGCCGCGGTTGGGGATGACGGTAGAGGTGAAAAGCTTTTTGCCGGTGGTGTCGTAGGACATCCCATAGTATACGCCCGGGGAACGCACGAGCTGAGAAACGATGACCCGCTCGGCGCCGTTGATGATAAAGGTGCCGCTGTCGGTCATCAGAGGAAAATCCCCCATGAAGACCTCCGACTCCTTGATCTCGCCGGTCTCCTTATTGAGCAGGCGGGCGCGCACCCGCAAGGGCGCGGCATAGGTCACATCCCGCTCCTTGCATTGCTCGACCGTGTATTTCGGGGTCTCGTCCAGCCGGTAATCGATAAACTCCAGCACCAGGTTCCCCGTGTAATCGGTGATGGAAGACACATCGCTGAAGACCTCCTTCAGCCCTTCTTCCAGAAACCAATTATAGGAATCTTTTTGAACCTCGATCAGGTTGGGCATGTCCAGAACTTCATTGATCTTAGAAAAGCTCATGCGCGTCGTCTTGCCCAGTTGCACCGGTTTGATATTCACCATTCGCCCGATCACTCCTGTTTTCCATTTTCATTCCGAATTCGCCGGGCTCGACTGCCCGGCGGGAGCGTTTTTTTACCACGGACGGCCGCGAAGGCGGCCAAGGAACCGGCCGGATTTTTTTTGCTCAGGCTCTTGCCATTTTCCCGAACGTATGCTATACTAGTTCCGTTAGTCGGCTTATCCACCCGTGGTTGTGCAGTATACTATAATACATCATGAGACTGCCGTTGTCAATGATTATTTGAGAATTGGCAGCTTTTTTTATGTATTTTTCAGGGATTTCTGCACACACCGTATTGTTGACCCTGTAAAGGACGTTTATACAGCGGGATCGGGCGTCCGATACGCACGGGGCCGTGTATTGTTTTGAAAGAGAAAGGTCGGACTCCCATGCATGCATTTCACTGGAAACAGACCGCCGCCGTCTTATCGGTCTCCGCTCTGATGGCCCTGTCCCTCACAGGCTGTCTGTCTCCGGCAGACGACGCGTCGTCTGCCGGCTCGGACCCCATTATCACCGGCGGCACCACAACCACGACGGCTCCCACCACCGCCGGCACCACCCTGGCCCCGACCAAGACGAACGCCAATCAGGCGCTCAGTGGATTGTTGGTCAACAATCCCCACGGCCTGAAAGTTGATTCGGACGCCTTGGATGCGCTCGAGGATCTCTATACCGGGCTGAATGGAAAGGCGTCTCTTTACTACCGCGATATAGAAAGCGGCCTGACCATCGAGTATCTGGCCGACTACGACTGGCAGAGCGCCAGTTGTATCAAGGCTCCCTATGTCAAATATCTCCTTGCCTCCGGCGTCGACCGGACCGAAAAGCTCAAAATGACCGCCAAAATGGGCGGTTCCACCCATATTGATTCCTATCCTTTGGGAACCGAATTCACCGTGGACGAACTGCTCAAATACGCGATCCTGTACAGCGACAACACGGCCTATTACATGCTCAACCAGCGGTATGCTTTTGACGGCTTTGTCGAGTATGCGGCTTCTCTCGGGATTGAGACCGACCTACGGCTGCCCAAGCCGCGGTTCGGTTATCTCTCCGCCCGGGACGCCGGCCTTTATTTCGAGGATATCTACCATTTTATCGAAGAGGGTACCGCTGAGGGTCAGATGCTCTACGACTATCTGACCCATACCACCTATCAGCTGCAAATCCCCGATGCGTTCAAAGGAAAATACACAGTGGCGCATAAATACGGCGAGCAGGGAAACATGGGGTATCATGATGCGGCCATCGTGTACAACGAGCATCCGTTTATCCTGACGATTTTCACCACCCTGACGCCCGAAACCGACCAGACCCTCCGCACTTTCCATGAGATCGCGGAGCTTGTCGACACCATCCACTGCGGCGCCTACGCATAAGCGGATCCAAATTCGTCGCACCATCGCATGAAAAAGCGGCCGCCACATCATGTGGCGGCCGCTTCAGCCTGTCAAAGAAGGAGGGATCAAGCGAAGGCCTGATCCCTCCTTTTGCCGAAAACAGAGGGAAAGAGTGGGAAAAAGAAGAAAGGCGAGTAGAGTGGAGGGAGGCGTAAAGCCAGCTTTTTGAGGTTCATGGCAGCAAACTTAAGCGTGACCCAT
>USDZ01000217.1 GCA_900553525.1 uncultured Oscillospiraceae bacterium | reverse complement strand
CCGGTGGACTGTGTGGATGGAACGGCGGCTTGTCCTCGGGCGGCGCGCTGCGCCACGGTGGGCCTTTGGAGCCGCCTGAAAGAGGCGGTGGAAAGCGTGGTGGATCACACGACGCTCGCCGATCTCGCGGAGGAGTTCCGCCGCAAAAATCCGCCCGATTACAGTATTTGACGTTTCGTCGTCTCTATACGGAGGAATGGTTATGAGCACCCGCCGTCCCCTGGTCGTCTGTGTCTGCACCGGCAATACCTGCCGCAGCCCCATGGCTGCGGCCCTTCTTCGCCGCGCTCTTGACAAACGGGGCCGGGACGATATACTGGTAGAGAGCGCGGGATTGGCCGCGTCCGCGGCGGCCCCGGCCTCGGCCCCTGCCCTTGCCGCGATGGCGGAAATCGGGTTGGATATCTCCGGACATCTCTCCCGTCCGTTGACGCCGGAATTGGCGGCCGCGGCAGCCCGGATCGTGGCCATGACGGACGGCCATGCCGCCATTCTCACCGACCGTTACGCCGTCCCGCCGGAACGGGTGACCGTTCCTCCCGGCGGGATCCCCGATCCCTTCGGCGGTACGCTCGACCACTACCGCCGGACCCGCGACGCGCTGGCCCACGCTATGGATGCCCTGGCCGGCGCGCTTTGTCTGGAATTTGCCGATCCGAATCTATAAGAAAGGATGCGCTATGGACACGCACAGTCGCCGCAGAACATCTGCGCCCCCGCCCGGCATCGCCATTGTTCCCATGCACCCCGATCACCTCGACTCCCTGGCCGATCTTGAGAGCCTGGCCTTTTCCACTCCCTGGAGCTACGACTCCCTGGCCGAAGAACTCCAAAACCCGCTCGCCGTTTTCCTGGTGGCGGAAGACGTGGATGCGGAAAGCGCGGTGGGGTATCTTGGGATGCACCACATTCTCGACGAGGGTTTTATCGCCAACATTGCCGTCCATCCGGCCTACCGCCGGCAGGGCATCGCCCGGGCGCTGGTGCGGGAGGCACAGGATTACGCCGAGACGCACGATCTGACCCGTCTGACCTTGGAGGTGCGGGTCTCCAATACCCCGGCCATCGCCCTGTATGAGGGGATGGGTTTTACCCGCGACGGCGTGCGCCCGGGCTTCTACGATTCCCCGAAGGAGGATGCGGCGATCTACAGCTATTACATATAAATAGGTGCCTGCCTTTTTGTATTTTCCGCGCCGATTGGAATGCCGGTGGACACGCATTCGACGTGTCCCCGGACATCCGATGGGCGGTTCCGACGGCCCCGCCCGGCATGATCCCCTGGGGCTTGTGTCCGATGGTTCTGTTCTTCCAGGGTTGAAACTACCGTTTGGATATGTTTTGATTGTATATTAACACTGCCATTTGGATATGTTGAGCCCTTTTCAAAAGCGTTTTGGGGGAATGGATCATGTCTTTTTCGGACCGTCTAAAAGAACTCCGGCTGTCTCGAAACTTAACCCAAAAACAGGTTTATGAAGCGGTGAAGATGTCGGCCATTGGATATCAGCGTTATGAATATGGGGAACGGGAGCCTTCTTTTCCCAAACTCCTCGCTCTGGCCGACTTTTTCGATGTGTCCTTAGACTATCTGGCAGGCCGTTCCGACGATCCCGCCTGGCATTAATCCCCGGGGCTTCTCGTTTACTGGGGCCGTTCTTTTGGTATTTTAACGGGGTATGTTTTGTTTTAACAATGACATTATATAACGAAATATATTTCGTTTCAATACCTCATTTCACACAGGAGAGGGGACTTCCCCTATGGAATTATCCGATGCCCTCAAGCGGTTTCGGCAATACGCCAAGATCACGCAAAAGCAAGCCGCAGCGGCCGCCCATGTTTCAGAAAGAAATTATCAATACTATGAATATGGGAAAGTGGTTCCAAATGCCGAGGTCCTCATCGCTCTGGCCGACTATTTCGATGTGTCCTTAGACTATCTGGCAGGCCGTTCCGACGACCCCGCCCGGCATTAATCCCCGGGGCGCTCTTTCCTTTTGTGGACGCTGCCGGGAACGCCCGGCCGAATGGGGACGGATACGTTACCGAAAACGGCCGGCGCATACAGAGCCAAAATGGATTTTCCTGTATCAAATGAAATGCGGGCCGCTCTTCACGGTCGGCAGGAAGGTGGGGCGCTGCAAAATGTTCCGTTTTGCGGCGCCCCCTTTCACGGCGGGGCCGCCCGCTCCCCGGCGTATTTCATCCCGGCCGTCTCCGCCGGTTCCGCGGAGACGGAACCCTTATTTCCCGGAGGTGTCCTATGAAAATTCTGGCCCTCGAATCCTCCTGTGACGAGACGGCCGCCGCCGTGGTGGTGGACGGCCGCCGCATGCTCTCGAACGTCGTGGCGTCACAGGTGGAGGAACACAAACTTTACGGCGGCGTGGTGCCCGAAATCGCGAGCCGCCGCCACGCCGAGGCCGTCACCGGCGTTACCCGGCAGGCACTGGAAG
>USDZ01000216.1 GCA_900553525.1 uncultured Oscillospiraceae bacterium | reverse complement strand
GGGATTCCGCCAGGGGCAGATTATAGCCGAACCAGGCGTATATGCCGATGGAGGGTTTCCCGCGGTTTTCCGGCATGGGGCATCCCGCCTTTCCTTTCGAAAATCTTAACATAAAAACGGCTTTTTTTCAATTGTTTTCCCCGGCCGCACCGGGTATACTGATAAAGCCGACTATTCATGAGAAGGGAGGATTTTCCAGCATGCGGTTCTGTATCCGTCCGGCCGTCCGCACGGCTTTTTGCCGGGCATTTTGCTGGGCATTTTGCCTGGCAGTTCTGCTTGGCACGGCCGCCTGCCGCCGGGACACGCCGGAGGGAAAATCCTTCCGTTTTCTTCTGGACGGCGATCCCCGCCAGCTCGACCCGCAGGTTTCCACCGACCGGTCCTCGGTCACGATGGCGGCGGCCTTGTTTGAGGGCCTGGCCCGCCTGGATGAAAACGGCGAGGCCGTGCCCGCCGCCGCCGACTGGACGGTATCGGAAGACGGGCTGCGCTACACCTTTACCCTGCGGGATTCCTGCTGGAGCGTCCAGAAATCCAAAAGCGAAGACAATCTGTGGAAAACCCCCGTCCCCGTGACGGCGCAGGATTTCGTCTTCGGCATGCAGCGGGCCGTCCTGCCCTCGACGGGATCGGCGCTGGCGGAGGAACTGTTTTGTATTGAAAACGCCGAGGCGGTCAACCGGGGAGAGCGGCCGGCCGACGATTTGGGCGTCAAGGCCCTGGATGAAAAAACCCTCGTTATCACCCTGGTGGAGCCGGATGAGGATTTTCCGGAAAAAACGGCCTCCACCCCGTATATGCCCTGCAACCAGGCGTTTTTCGAACATACGGAGGGCCGGTATGGGCTGGAGGCGGAATACGTCCTGACCAACGGCCCGTTCTACGTCCAATCCTGGCTGCACGGCGAATCCATCACCCTGTCCAAAAACGACGGTTATCACGATGCGGCGTCGATCCTGCCGTCTTCGGTGCGGTTCCTCATGCAGGCGCCGGACGACACGGCCGCGGCGCTGGCGGAAGGGACGCTGGACGCGGCCGAACTCACCGGCACGCAGGTGGAAAAGGCGGAGGCGGAGGGCCTGGAATTGATCCAGCTCCGGGACACGCTGTCGGGGGTGTGGCTGAACAATCGGGTCAAGGCGCTCTCGGTGCCGGAAACCCGCCGGGCGCTGCGGGACGCCCTCGAGTGGGATCTGTTGGAAAGCCGCCTGACCGCGGGGGGCGCCGGGATCGCGGAGGGATATATCCCGCCCGATGCCGTGGTATCCGGATCGGAGGTTTACCGAACGGAGGAAAACGCTCGCCGTCCGGCATCGCGGGGGCGGGACGTCCTGACGGATTTCAGCGCCGGCCTGGCCCTGGCGGGGCTGTCCTCCTGCCCGGAGATGACCCTGCTCTGCGCCGACGACGAAGCCAGCATCGAACTGGCGCGCTATATTCTGCAATCCTGGCAGAAAAACCTGTCGATTTATCTGGAACTGCTGCCGCTGTCCCCGGAGGCCCTGGCCTCCCGCGTGGAGGCGGGAAACTACGATCTGGCGCTTTACACCCTCACCCCCGCGTCCATGACGGCCCAGGGGATCCTGGAGGGCTATGCGGGCACGGCCGCAGAGGGGAATCTCGCGCGGTATGAGAGCGTCCGTTTTTCCGAGGCGCTCGGTCGCCTGTCTTCCGTCACGTCCACCCGGAAGGAACTTGATGAACTTGAGGGCATTCTTTTCGACGAATGCCCCTTCATCCCCTTGCGCTTTCCCATCCGGACGGTGGGGCTTGGCAAAACCGTGACCGGCGTCGTGGTGCGGCCGTTCTCCGGGGGCGCGTTCGGCGCCGAACTGGATTTCCGCCGGGCCGGCAAGCTGGACTGACCCGCCCGGCTCCACACTGGACTGACCCGCCCGGCTCCACGGCGGTTTGCAAAACCGGCCTAAAAATGGTATACTGGATCCGTTCCGCGCCGTGCGGGACGAATTGGATAAAGAATGGTGGTATCGCGGAAATGGACAAGATTCAAATGCGCACCCCGCTCGTCGAGATGGACGGGGATGAGATGACCCGCATCCTGTGGCAGGCGATCAAGGAAACCCTGCTCCTTCCCTTTGTGGATCTCAAATGCGAATATTACGACCTGGGCCTGCCCCATCGGGACGAGACGGACGACCAGGTGACGGTGGACGCCGCCAGGGCGATCCAAAAATACGGCGTGGGCGTCAAATGCGCCACCATTACCCCCAACGCCCAGCGGGTGGAGGAATACGGGCTCAAACAGATGTGGAAGAGCCCTAACGGCACCATCCGGGCCATCCTGGACGGCACCGTCTTCCGTACCCCCGTACTCGTCGAGGGAATCCACCCGAGCGTGTCCACCTGGAAAAAGCCGATCACCATCGCCCGTCATGCCTACGGCGATATTTATAAAAACAGCGAACTGCTGGTGAACGGCCCCGCCAAGGCGGAACTGGCCGTGACCTATCCCGACG
>USDZ01000215.1 GCA_900553525.1 uncultured Oscillospiraceae bacterium | reverse complement strand
ATCTTTTCCCGCGCCTTCCCTTCGTTCGGTCGGTTTCGCATCCTTAGCTTACCCATTATAGCGGTTCCGCCCGCGGTTGTAAAGGAAATTTTGGCTAAAAACGCCCTTTTTGCGCCGGTTTCTTGGGGAATTTCCCGGGAAAACCCTTGACGCCGCCGCCGAAGGCTGGTATACTATTTGAGCATCTTTGGCGGGACGAATCTGTCCAGGTCAAAGAAAGCCGTCATCCTTGCCCCGTTCATCGAAACGGGGCCATCAGACCATGAGGAGGTGCAATCCGATGCCCATTGTCAAAGGTTCCTACGAGGCTGTCTTCATTTTTTCGATGACCCTCGGGGAGGAAGGCGTCGCCGCTTTGGAGGAGAAGTTCAAGACCCTCATCGACGGCAGCGCCGAACTCGGCGAGATCGACGAGTGGGGTAAACGCCGCTTGGCGTATCCCATCAACGACGAGACCGAGGGATTCTATGTGCTGTACAATTTTGTCAGCGCCCCGGAATTCCCCGCCGAGTTGGACCGTGTGAGCAAGATCACCGACGGTGTTCTTCGCTCCCTGATCGTCCGCAAGGACAAGTAAGGAGGGTGTGACATGCTCAACAGTGTATGCCTGATGGGCCGCCTCGTTGCGGATCCCGAGTTGCGCCACACCCCGTCCCAGGTTCCGGTGTGCAGTTTCCGCATCGCGGTGGACCGCACTTACCAGCCCAAGGGACAAGAGAAACAGACCGATTTTATCAATATCGTCTCCTGGCGGAGCACGGCCGAGTTTGTCAGCCGCTATTTCCATAAGGGACAGCTCGTTGCGGTGCAGGGCTCGATTCAAACCAGCCAGTACACCGACCGGGATGGAAACAAGCGCACGTCCTTCGACGTGGTGGCCGATAATGTGTTCTTCGCCGAGCCCAAGCGCGATAGCGCCTCGGCCGGACCGCGGTACGATTCCCAGGTCCCGACCTACAACGAGGGAACCCCGGCCTTCCAGAATACAGGCGCCGGGGATTTTGAGGAAATCGTGGGAGACGACGACCTGCCCTTCTGACCGAAGAAGGGGAAAGTGGATTCTTTCGGCCGCCTCTGCCCGTCTGGTGGAGATGCGGCGTCATTTTGGAGTAAAGGAGGCCATCCGTTATGGCTGACAGACCGGAAAGACCCGAGCGTCCGGAGCGTCCCCGGGGACGCAAAGGCCGCCGCAAAGTGTGCAGCTTCTGTGTGGACCGGATCGACACCATTGATTATAAAGATGTCGCCCGTCTGCGCCGTTTCGTGTCCGAGCGGGCCAAGATCCTGCCCCGCCGCGTCACCGGCACCTGCGCTCGTCATCAGCGGGAACTGACCGTGGCGATCAAACGCGCCCGCCAGATCGCCCTGATGCCTTTTGTGAGCGACTGATCTTTGTATGATTTCAAAAAAGCCCGCCCTCCGCAGAAGCGGATGGGCGGGCTTTTGCTATATCAAAACAGCGGATTGGATTTTTCCGGCCGGACGGTGTACATTTTCTCTGTTTCGTAGTATAATTTATACAGGTTCCGTCGGTTTTGGCGAGTTCTTTTCTAGCTGGGCGGCGGGCGGGGCGGTTCCGATCCGCTTACGGCAAAACCGGCTGAAGCGGAGTATATCGGAGTAAGGGAGGATGCCGCATGAATTCCAGAACCATCATCACCATTGGCCGCCAGTACGGCAGTGGAGGCCGGCAGATTGGACGCCGGATTGCCGATGAGCTGGGGGTTCCTTTCTATGACAAAGAATTGCTTGCCCATGCCGCGCAAGAGAGCGGTATGCCTCGGGAATTGTTTGAGAGTTATGACGAGGTGCCTACGAACAGTCTATTGTATTCTCTGTCTATGAGCGCCTACTCCATGGGGGACATGAATTCCGCGACGCTCAATCTGCCCCTCAATCACAAGGTGTTTCTTGCGCAGACCGACGCAATCAAAAAGCTTGCCGAACGGGGCGGCTGCGTCATCGTGGGACGCTGTGCCGATTATGCCCTGGCGCGATATCCCCATCTCGTCAACGTTTTTATCTACGCGGATCTCAAGAAGCGCGCCGCGCGGGTAGCCGAATACGAGAATATTTCTCTTCGGGAGGCGGAGGGACGCGCGCTGAAAACGGATAAAAAGCGGGCGAGTTATTACAATTTTTATTCCAACAAAAAATGGGGTGCTATGGAAAGCTATCACCTCTTGGTGGACAGCGGCGCTATTAACCTCGACAACACCGCCAAATTGATTCTCAATTTTGCCGAGATGAAAGAACCTGTGTAAGTTTATCCCCTTGTCTTTATCGGAGCAGGCGATCCGTCGCCTGCTCCGATTTTTTATAGATTGGTCGCGGGCTTTCGAAATTCGATTATATTTGACGATCTCCAGGAACTGGATATGTCAGTTTGCGAGGCAAGAAAATTGGATGATTTTCCAAAAATTTTAATGAAATTTTGCACATTACTCACATTTATTTTGTTTAAAAATTTGTATATAATATATAC
>USDZ01000214.1 GCA_900553525.1 uncultured Oscillospiraceae bacterium | reverse complement strand
CGCCTAAAGAACGGGAGGACCAGCTGCTCCGGAAACATCCCACGGTGTCCCTTATGAAGATTGGCGACACGCTGCGCTCCGGCAAGAAACACGACGGCCGCGCACCCGATTACGACGACTGGTCTCTCAACGGCGATATTCTTTTCTGGAACCCCGTGCTGGAGTGCGCTTTCGAAGTATCCTCGATGGGGATCCGGGTGGATGCGGCCTCCCTCGACAGCCAGCTTACCAAAGCCGGCTGTGACGATCGCCGGGCTCTCCCCTTCCACCGGATGCTTTTAAACGGCGAACTGCCCCTGACGATCGGAGGCGGCATCGGCCAGTCCCGGGTCTGCATGCTGCTTTTGGGCAAAGCCCATATCGGAGAGGTGCAGTGTTCCCTGTGGGATGACAAAACCCGCGACGCCTGTACGGCGGCCGGTATCCCTCTCCTGTGATTTTAACCCCACCGTGCGACGGGCCGGGGGCCGCTCCCGATTGAGGAGCGGCCCCCGGCCTATCCATGTATTCCGCCAGCACATATCTTTTATGCCGGCCATTCGCCGTGTCCCGTATTCTAGCGCGCCTCTGTCTTAAGTCGGTTTATGAGCGGCAACGGCACTGGAAACCAAACTGTACGCGTTTGTAAGGACCGTGTCGATTCCCCGATCCAGATAAGCGAGGGCTTCTTGCGGATCATCGGCCCAGAACAGGTTGCAGCGCATTCCATGGCGGTGGGCGCGGTCAATCATCTCCTGTGTGCATGCGGTTTTATAAAACTGCAGCTTTTGGCAGCGGTATTGAATCGCCCGGTCCACAATCTTCGCGGGATCTCCTCCCCCCGCTCCGCAGCAGCGGGGGATATCGGGTGCGACGTTCAGAGCCGTGCGCAGGACACTCGGCCTTCCGGCGATATAGGCATGGTCCCGGCAGTCGTAAGCGTCCAGTAGACGGACAATCTTTTGGAATGTCGCCGGATTGTAGCATCGCACACCGTCATCCTCTTCCTCCTCCCATTCCGACTTAATGTGGATGTTGAAGACGGTACGGCGGGCAAATTGTCGAAGCACGTCCTCAAACCGGGGCATCCGCAGTCCCCGGAGAAGCGGTGAAACCCGGCTACCTATGTCCAGCTTTTGGATCTCCTCCCAGGTCATGTCCTGGATCCGTCCCGTTCCGTCCGATACCCGGTCCACCTGGTCGTCGTGACACACCACGAGTTCCCCGTCTGCCGTGGGATACAGATCGAATTCGATCTCGGGCGCTCCCAGAGCCACAGCGGCCCCAAAAGCCGGCAACGAATTCTCGGGCAGCGGGCCATGCAATCCCCGGTGGGCACAGACTCGCGGATAGGGCAGACGGCTGTCGCCGGGAACGACCCCCGGTCCGGCCGGACGATAGGCCCAGGGTGTCCGGCCAGCCTCCACATAAAGATCGTGCCGAATAGCGGCCGCGCCATATCCGTTGGAACGAACATATTTCCACTTGGGATCGATCTCAAAAACTTGGGAGCCAACCCGGCTTTTCATGTCGCCGAGAATGGTGCCGTCCGGCGCCGCCACCATAGAGCAGCCCCCCAACAAACTCTCTTCCCCCATACTCACGGAGGAACGGACCAAATAGGCGTTGCATGTGAGCGCACAGGAACGGCCCAGAATCTCCAAAACGTCCTGCCGTTCCCCTCTTTGATGAGAACAGCCGATCACGATATCCGGCTGCCGCTTGGCCATAAAAGCCAGCATTTCCGGAAAATAAAAGTCATAACAGGTCAGGAATCCAAACCGTATCCCCTCGAGATCCACCATGGTGGGTTCCCGTTCTTTCAGGGTGTAGCTGGTGTCCACCAACTTTTTTTGCGGCTCGGTCGGAAAAAGCTGCTGCTTGAAGTAAGCGCCCGATTCCCGTCCCTGCCGGTCAAAGAGCAGCGTTGTGTTCCGCAGGACGCCGTTATAGGAGTGAGCCAGATTCACCGCAATGAAGGCCCGGCACCTCCGGCAGGTGTCCCGTACCTTCTCGAGCAGGGGCACAGTATAGGTTTCCACGTCGGACAGATAGACGCTCGGTTCAGGATATACGCTCGGCGCGTTGCAATATTCCGGCAGCACGATCAAATCCACCGTGTCGTCGCACCGATCCAGCTCCCGAAAAAGCCAATCGATAAATTCCGGAGATTGATCTGGAGTTTTAGGAAAAAGCGGCTGCAGGACACAAACTCTCATCTGGCGGTTCCCCTTTTCAATAGCTGTTTATTCCAGGATGAGACCAAATCGCCCCAGCCCATCGAAGGCAGCGCGATTTTGGCTATTTTACAAGCGGGTTTTCTTTCCCGCATGTCTATGCGCAAAGGGTATGATCGAAACGATCCTGATGCGTTACCTTATAACTGCTCATAGGCTTCCCGCAGGGTACCCACCCCCACCACCTCAATCCCGGATGGGGACGAAAGCCCCCTGAGATTTTGCCGGGGCACGAGAATCCGGGTAAAGCCTAAACGGGCAGCCTCGGCGACACGGGCCTCGGCATTGGCCG
>USDZ01000213.1 GCA_900553525.1 uncultured Oscillospiraceae bacterium | reverse complement strand
GGACGATGGCGTCGGTCTCCCGGATGTTGGCCAGGAACTTGTTGCCCAGGCCCTCGCCCTTGCTCGCGCCGCGCACCAGGCCCGCGATGTCCACGAATTCCACGACCGCCGGGGTGGTCTTTTTCGCGTGGTACAGGTCGGTCAGCGGCTGGAGCCGCTCATCCGGCACGGCGACCATGCCGACGTTGGGGTCGATCGTGCAGAAGGGGTAGTTCGCGCTCTCCGCGCCCGCCTGCGTGATCGCGTTGAACAGGGTGGACTTGCCGACGTTAGGAAGCCCCACAATGCCTAATTTCATAGATCTCTACATCTCCTTAAAAAATGCCGTATTTACAAGGTTTTTCGCACTTTGGCGTTTTGGCGGCTACGCCATTTTTACGTCAATTACGCATTGACTTGTATTGGATTATATCAACATACGCTGCTGAGCTGAAATTGCGTGACCGCCTGATCCAGCGTTTCATTAGTCACATGAACATACCGATCCATTGTGGTTTTAATGCTGGCGTGTCCCAGCAGCTTTTGCAGCACTTTCGGCTGCATTCCGCTTTCAATCGCACGGGTTGCGTAGGTATGGCGCAGCGCGTGCATACAAAAGCGGTTGATCCCCGCTTCATCACAAAGTTTATAGAGGTGGGTATCATAGGAACTGTTTTTTGCCGGTTCCCCTGTGCGCCAGTTGATAAAGACCAGATCACGCATCACAAGCCGGGAAGTAACGCCGGTGCGCCTGTCCATATATTCCAGCGTTTGCGACAGCAGCGGGGATTCTTTTCTGCCGCTCCGGCTATCCCACACCTCTTTCAGAATGTCATACGCCTTATCCGTCAAAGGAATGGTGCGATAACTCTGCTGAGTTTTGGGAGGACCGGCACGCCAAACTTTCTGTGCGTGACGAAACTCCAAGGTTTTGTTTATCGTAAGCGTTCGGCGCTCAAAGTCGATGGCATCCCATGTTAAGCCAATCATTTCCCCGGTGCGCAAACCCGTTTCGAGGATGAGCGCATACTGGTTATAATTGTGGGAGCGCCGTGCTGTTTCGAGAAATAGGCGCTGTTCCTCCCGCGTCAGATAGTGAATATCATCCACAGCGCGAACAGGCTTTGTAAACCGAACGCCATCCATGGGGTGCTTTGCAATCAGGTCGTTCATCTTCGCCGCCTTAAACATTGTCCCCATTGTGATGTATGCCTGGCGAATGGTGGAGCCTGCGTAATCCGCATCCATCTGGATGAACACCTTTTTGCAGTGCATCGGTTTTACATTGGCAATCAACATCTTCCCGATTACCGGCTGAATATTGCGGACATATCGTTCCCGGTAATTTCTGAGCGTGTTGGGTGCCAGATCCCCGACAATATTTTCAATCCAGAATTTAAACCATTCATCCACTGTCGTATCGGTAGCGACAAACACATCGTCATGCTTATTGGCGTACTTTGCGTCCTCAATCCAGTTCCGCGCCTCGGGCAGCGTCTGAAAATACTTCTCATGCCGCTTCCCGGCTCTATCAACAAATCGTGCGCTATACAATCCGTCCTTTCTTTGGTAGATACCCTTACCGCAGTCTTTTCCCTTGAGATTCTTTCCCATGGACGAGCTCCTTTCCCGCAGAGAAGAAAAGAGCACACTACTACACCATATAGTATAGCGCATGGTGCTCTTTTCCTCAAGGCTTCTCCGCGAATTTTTCAAATGCAATGTCAGATCACGAGAGCCTGACTGATGTACTGTTCAAACTCTTTGCGTTTCACCAATTTCTTGCTGCCTACAAAAAGCACAAACGGACAGTTTGGAGAACGCAGCATACCGTCGATTTTATTGATTCCGATATTACTGTACTCGGCGGCTTCCTTTGCCGTGAGTGTCATTTTCAGGTGGATCGGCACCTTGCCGATAGAATTTTCCATTTGATTGCCCCCTTCCATAAGAATAGTAGTTCGTCAATTTATCCGATTCAGAATTTTCGCCGCCCGCTTTACATTTTCCGCAGCATTGCCTTTTCGGAAATTCTCGCCGTTAAACTGGACGGGGACGCAGACCTCCAAAACTCTGTCATAGATGCGGCGCTCGTCCAGATCGGTAGCTTTCTGCATCACGGAAAGCGGGATATTGGTGGTAACAATCATCGGTTTGCCGGTCAACAACCGCTTGTTGACCACATCGAATACGCGCTCCTTGCCGAAGCTGGTGTTCCGTTCCGCACCCAAGTCATCCAAAATCAGCAGCTCCGGGCGCATCAGTGTTTTCAGGTAAGCATCCCGGTCAGCGCCGAAATTGCCCTGCATACGGTTCACCACATCGGACAGCCCTACGAAAAGGACGGAAACCGTTTTCTCTATCAGGGCGTTGGCAATGCAGCCTGCCGCATAGGATTTTCCGGTGCCCACATTGCCGAACAGGAGAAGCCCGGTTCCATCTTGGCGGAAAGCATCCCAGTTTTCGGAATATCTTCTCGCTTTAACAAGCTGTGGAGTCATTACTTCGGCGTTTTCAAACCGCCATCCGGCGGCGGGAATATCC
>USDZ01000212.1 GCA_900553525.1 uncultured Oscillospiraceae bacterium | reverse complement strand
GCGGGCCGGATGGCGGCGGGATGCGCGGGCAGACGCGGGCGGACGGTGACGGTGGTGGAGCGAAACCCACGTATGGCCCGTAAGGTGCTGATTACAGGCAAGGGGCGCTGCAATGTCACCAACCACTGTACTGTTGAGGAGGCTATCGCCCATGTGCCGGGGGATGGACGTTTTCTTTACAGTGCCTTCTCCGCCTTTACGCCGCAGGACTGTATGGCCCTGTTTGAGGAATTGGGCGTACCTCTCAAAACCGAACGGGGAAATCGGGTGTTTCCGGTATCCGATAAAGCGGCGGACATCGTGGATGCGCTGGTCGCCTATGCCCGGACGGGAGGAGCCCGGTTTATACAGGGGCGTGTGACGGAACTTCTCATACAAGATGGCATCTGCCGCGGCGTGGTGCGGGATGACGGGAGTGTACTCAAAGCAGAGGCTGTGATCGTTTGTACAGGTGGATTGTCTTATCCGTTGACTGGGTCGACTGGGGACGGATACACGCTGGCGCGGCAGGCGGGGCATACAGTAACACCGCTCCGTCCCTCTCTGGTGCCGCTGGAGGCGGAGGAAGCTTGGTGTCCGAAACTTCAGGGGCTGTCGCTGAAAAACGTCGGTTTGACGGTCTGGGATACGGTAATGAACAAAATCCTATACCGGGATTTTGGAGAGATGCTGTTTACCCATTTTGGTTTGTCGGGACCGATGGTCCTCAGCGCCAGTGCCCATCTGCGTCAAATGGAAAAGGGCCGCTATACTGTGCATATCGATCTGAAGCCTGCCTTAACCCCTGAACAGCTCGATGCCCGGTTGTTGCGGGATTTGAAGGAAGAGCAGAACCGGACGTTCGGGACGTTGCTCAACGGGCTGCTCCCCCGGTCGATGGTTCCCATCTTATCGGAGTTATGTGGTGTTCCGGCTGAACGGAAATGCCATAGCGTAACCAGGGAAGAGCGGGCCGCGCTGATCCGGCTTCTGAAAGATTTGCCGGTGAGAATCGCAGGCTTTCGCCCGATTGAGGAAGCCATTGTCACGGCCGGAGGCGTCAGCCTGAGGGAGATCAATGCGAAAACCATGGCTTCTAAAAAAACAGCCGGGCTCTACTTTGCCGGAGAAGTTCTGGATCTCGACGCTTATACCGGCGGCTTTAATTTGCAGATCGCCTTCGCCACCGGTCAGGCGGCTGGACGGGCAGTCTGACCGTCTGGGCGTGGAAAGGACACGGATGGATGTACAATAACGATTATATCCTGCGGATGATCGAGGAAATGGGGCGGATGTTGCGCCAGGTGTTCCTGCAGGAAGAGGAAGAGATGTACGAGATTGTGGACGAAGAGGGTCGTTTTTCCCAAAGCGATTTTCTTGGCTACCGCATTGGACGGTTGTTGCTGGACAGAAAGATCAACGAAGCGGAAAACCTTTTATTCCACGAGATCGAGAGGGATCCGCAGCCCGCTTATCTCGCAGTGGGCGTACATTTTTATGAAGATCTGCAAGAACTGACCGATGCGGAACTGGAGGCGGCGGACTTTTCAAGGGCGGAGATTGCCGAGGGGCTGGAGGCCCTTAAACGCCTTTGTCCGGCTTCCGCTTTAGAAGAGGAGGAATCATCCATGGAGGATAATAAAACGACCAAAGATACCGGCCGCAAACCGGTGTCGATCGCCATTGACGGCCCGTCGGGAGCGGGAAAAAGTACCATTGCCCGTATCCTTGCGAAGCGTCTTGGTTTTTTGTATGTGGATACCGGTGCGCTTTACCGCGCAGTGGGGTATTTTGTATTGGACCATGGCGCAGATCCGGCCAAAACGGACGAGGTTGAGCCTTTGCTTGGCAGCCTGCGTGTGGAACTATGTCACGAAAATGGTGAGCAACGGGTCCGTGTCAACGGAGACGACGTTACCGGGCGTATCCGTACGCCAGAGATTTCCATGGCGGCCTCGGCTGTGTCAGCCCTGCCCGCCGTGCGCCGTTTTTTGTTTCAGCTTCAACGGGATATCGCGGCCGCACAGGATGTTATTATGGATGGACGCGATATTGGCACAGTGGTTCTGCCGCATGCGCGCCTTAAAATTTTCTTGACGGCGTCGGCGGAAGACCGGGCCGCCAGACGCACGGAGGAGCTCCGCCAAAAGGGAATGGAAGTCGTATACGACGATGTACTCGCGGATATGAAACAGCGGGATTATCAAGATGAAAACCGCACGGAAGCGCCCCTGCGCGCGGCCGATGATGCAGTGCGAGTCGACACAACGGGCAATACGCTTGAACAGTCGGTGGCGATTTTGGAGAAGCTGGTTCGGGATACGATCGGCTAAAGGGGGCATACTACCATGTGGCTCGGAAGATTTTTGCTGTGGTTCTTTAAACCTTTGGCGTGGATTCTGTTTCCGTTCAAGACCGTCGGCGGCTCCAATATTCCGGATACACCGGGCCGTCCCCCCTTGGTTCTCTGCTGCAACCATATCTCGGTGATCGATCCGGTTTTCCTTGAGATGTGTCAAAAACGCCATGTCTATTTTATGGCCAAAGAGG
>USDZ01000211.1 GCA_900553525.1 uncultured Oscillospiraceae bacterium | reverse complement strand
CTTTTTTCCCCCGTGGAACCGGTGCGGAGGCCCGCAATGAACAGAACGCCATACTGCTCAAGCTCACCGAACTGCTGGAAAGCCGGGGGGAGGAATGGAACGACACCCTTCCCATCACCAAGACTGAGCCATTTCAGTTTATGGAAGACCGGGAGAGCGACATCGCCACTCTGCGAAAAAATCTGGGCCTCGCGGACTACGCTACGGTGGAAAACTGTATGACCGCGATGATCGAAGCCTACGGGCTCGAAGAGTATACCCCCATCGAACAGCGGCGCCTGGCCGGTATTCAGTACGAAATGGTTATACGGGATTTCAGTCTGAAAAACCCGTTTGTTTTCTGCAACGATATCTCCCGGGACACAGCGTATATCATCAAGGAAAACAACACCTCTTATCCGGGGGTGACGCCGCAGACCACGCCGGTGCGCGAGTATGTCAGCGGCACCATCGCGCCTCATTTGATCGGCACGCTCGGCCCCATCTATCCGGAGGAGTACGAATCCCTCAAGGACAAGGGGTATCAGCTTAACGACATCCTGGGCAAAAGCGGCATCGAACTGGCAATGGAATCCTCCCTGCGGGGCACCACCGGCACCCGGGTGCTGGTCAGGGACGCCTCCGGTGCGATTGTAGAGGAATATGAGAGTGTCCCGGCCGTGGCCGGCAATTCGGTGGTTCTGACACTGGATAAAAATCTACAACAGACAACCGAGGAGATTCTTCTCGCCAAGATGACGGAACTGCGGGCCAAGACCGGCACCGCCCGGAAGCCCTGGGTCGGGCAGGACGTCAAAAGCGGCTCGGTGGTGCTTCTGGATGTCAAGACCGGCGGGGTGTTGGTTAGCGCCAGCGCCCCGGGGTACGATCTTTCCACCTATTCGAGCGAATATACGAACCTGCTCAACGATCCGGAGAATCCCCTATTCAACCGGGCGCTGTACGGCACTTTTGCCTGCGGCTCCACAATAAAGCCGGCTGTCGCGGTCGCCGCCTTGGAAGAAGGGGTGATCACGCCCGAGGATAAGGCCATCACCTGCGACGGCGTTTATCATTATTATGAGAACGTCGGGTTTGCGCCGAAGTGCACCGGTCATCATGGGAGTCTCAATGTGGTGGGGGCTCTCCAAAAATCCTGCAATGTCTTCTTTTTCGATATGGGCCGCCGTCTCACCATCAACCCGCTGGTCACTTATCTGACCCGGTTTGGATTCGGGGTGAAAACTGGAATCGAAATCGGAGAGTCCGCGGGCGTGCTGGCCAGCCCGGAAAATAAGAGCGACTGGGTGGACGGCGACACCTGCCAGGTGGCCATCGGCCAGCTGACCAACCGGTTCACCCCCATCCAGCTGGCGGCTTATGCCATGCAGCTTGCCAACGACGGCGTGCGGTATAAAACCCATCTGGTCCAAAGCGTGCGCAGTTACGACGGGTCGGTGGAAACGGTGGTGGAACCCGAGATTGCGGACCGGCTGGATATGAGCGAAACCACGATCAACGCCGTGCGGGAAGGTATGATTGCCGTCACCCAGTCGGGAGGAACAGCTTATAGCTCCTTCCGGGGCGCTTCGTACACCGTCGCCGCGAAAACCGGTACGGCACAGAACGGCAACAACGACCGCTCTGACCACGGCGTATTTATCGCCTATGCCCCGGTGGAGAACCCGGAGGTGGCGATTTCCGTGGTGATGGAAAACGGCACCTCTACTCCCGCCCACCAGGTGGCCCGTCAGGTTCTCGACGCCTATTTCGCTTCGAAGTCTACCGGAACCGCTCCTACGCCGGAACAGGAGCTGCTGCCCTGACGGATACGCTTCTCCGGAACTCCCATATTGAATTTTTTGACCTTTACAAAACCACCCGCCTGGGGATTAATCCCAGGCGGGTGGCTTTTCTATGATGGGGTTTTACTAATTTGTCTACGAATGCGGGGAAGGAGGCCCTGCCGGAAAAATTCCCATTAGGGCCAAAAGGAGGGGCAGGCCTCCCATCCGGTCATTTCGGCGATTTTGGGGATTAAGGCCCGAGCCGCTCGGGCATGACCGAGGAGATTGGGGTGGTAGCAGGAACCGTGTTCCTCGGGATAGGGGTTGACGGACGGGACCAACAGGAGATCCAGAAGAGGATCCTCGGCCCGGATAGATTCGACGATTTCTTTGATCGCCGGTATGTATTCGTCATCCATCAACCCATACATCCACAGCAGGCGGGCTTTGGGATAGACGCCGCGTATCCGGCGGAGAAAATTTTGAGCAGCGGGGATAAATTCTTCAGAGGAGAGGCCGCCGTTATGGTCGTTTGTCCCCATATTGACGACCAGCACGTCGGGCTGCCAGGATGTAAAGTCCCAAGGCGTGGGATGGGTCAGGGAAGTTTCGAAAAACCAGCGGGCAGCCGGCTGGGCACGGCAACCGTCGCAGTCGGTGACGATTCCCCGCCCGGAGCGGCAGAGGTACCGCGCGTCCGCGCCAAAGTGGCGGGCGGTCAGGGCGGCGTAGGTCAGCGCGGCGTCCTTGAACTGCTGCGGCTTGACGGCCCACACCACGGT
>USDZ01000210.1 GCA_900553525.1 uncultured Oscillospiraceae bacterium | reverse complement strand
GGCCCACCCCCAGGATGACGCCGGCCAGAATTCCGGACCGGGCGGCGGGCAGCATCACCCGGAATATGGTGCCGATCCGGGTATTGCCGAGAGCCAGAGAGGCCTCCCGGTAAGAACCGGGGACTGCCCGGAGAGCGGTTTCAGATACCTGGATGATGGTGGGCAGCACCATCACCGCCAGAATCAGGATCATGGCGAGGAGGCTGTCCCCGATCGAACCGGGAAACACCCGGCGGATAAAGGGAACCACCACCATCATGCCGAAAAAACCGTAGATGACCGACGGGATTCCGGCGAGCAGCTCCACCGCGGGGCGGACAAATCCCGCCAACCGCCGGGGCGCCAGTTCCGCGAGGAAAACCGCCGTCAGCACTCCCACCGGGACCCCGATGAGGATGGCGCCGAACATGCCTGCCACCGAAGCGAGAATCATATAGAGGATCCCATACTGCCCCTGGTTCGGGCTCCAGACCGTGCCGGACAGGAAGTCCCACAGTCCGATTTCCGCGATGGCCGGGGCGCCCGCCGCGATCATATACAGGGTGATGACCGCCACCGATCCGACGGACAAGCAGGCAAACACCCGGAAAACCGCCTCGGCCAGCCGCTCGGTCCCCTGGGTTGCCTGGACAGCCACCGCCGCCGCGATCCCTCCCAGAGGCACCGCCGCCAGCGGCCAGTGAAAAGCCGTGCTCATCACGCTGGCGCCCGCCTGCATAAAGGTGGAGGACATGGCGTTGCACACCATCATCGCCCCAATCCCCGAGAGGGCCGCCACAGTGAAGCAGGCGGCGGAAATCCCGGTCCGGCGGAGGAACAGCAGCACCAGGCCCGCCACCGCCAGCAAAGGCGGCAGCAAAACGGCGGCCTTGCCCAGAAGCGGAACCGTCACCGTCGATTCCTGAAACCGAAGGAATCCTGTCACCATCTGCAACGAGGTGAAGGTATAGCCCGTGTTATCCGGCTGGAACGTCACAAAAGGGCAGAAAAATTGGACGACCAGCAGTCCCGTGACGAGTATCGTCAGCACTGTGGCTATCCGCCCGCCGGTGCGGCGGCGCGCCGCCGCTCTTTCATTGCTCATGACCGCCTGCATGGCGCATCCTCCCGTTAAGTTACGAAACTTTATCCCGGCATAGGCGATCCCGCCGCGGAAAATCCGGGGCGGGTCGTCCTGCCGTTATGCGGCTGTTTTTTCTGCTTACCAGAACTTCTGGGGAACCAGGTCGGAATCCCGGATGATGTTCTGCGCCTCGTCGGTCTTGAGGAATTCGATGTAAGCCTGCACCCGGGTATCCTTGGTATCTTTGAGATACGCATGCACGAAGGGGCGCTGGATCACATAGGTTTTATCCGCGATGGTGGACTCAGAGGGGGCCACGCCGCCCACCTTCAGGGCTTTGACGCCTTCTCCCACCGAGGCAAAGGAGACATATCCGATCGCGCCCTCGTCCGAGGCTACCCGAGCGACCACGGCGCCGGTGGAATCCAGGGTCGCGTCGTATTGGCACTCATCCGCGACGCCGACCACTTCTTCAAATCCGTCGCGGGTACCGGAACCGGTTTCCCGCCCGATGACGGTGATGGCCTTGTCGGGGCCGCCCACGTCTTTCCAGTTGGTGACTTCCTTCTTGAAGATGGAGGCCAGTTGTTCGCTGGTCAGGTCGGCGGCGGTGTTATCCTTATGGACAATGACCGCGATGCCGTCCAGGGCGATGGTGATGGCTTCGTATTTGCCGTCGGGATTTTCGCTGTCCTTGACCGCGCGGGAGAGGTTGCCGATCTGCGCCGTGCCGTCGTTGAGCGCGGTGATCGCCGCGCCGGAGCCGGTGGCCTGCAGGTCGATGGTCAGGTTGGGATGTTTGGCGCCGAACGCCTCATTGAGGGCGCCGCAGACCGTTTCCATGGAGGTGGAACCGGACATCACCAGGGTGCCGGTCAGCTCCGGGGTGCTGTTTGTATCGCCCGCGGCAGAGCCGGTGCCGGCGTTGGACGAATTCGCCCCGACTTCCCCGCTCGTGCAGCCGGTCAGCCCGGCCAGTCCAAGCAGAGCGGCGGCGGACAGCGCGACCATTTTCTTCAACATAATGGTTCCTCCTAACATTTTGATCACTTTTCTTTTGTCCGAGGCCCAGTTTAAAGCCGGTACGTTAGGAGAATGTTAAGCGTGCTTTAGAGTTTGTTAAAAGATTTTACATCTCTCTACAGACAGGCCAACCCCGGCGGGTGGGTCCGTCCGGCGGGGCCAGGATGAACAGCATGAACAGGATGAACAAGATAAATCCGGATAAATAGGGAAAAAAGAAGGAAGGGTCTGTCCGGGGGGGATAGGCCCTTCCTTCGACGCGCCGTTCGGGCTTTGGCGGTTTGTATTTGGGGCAAAGCCTCATACAGGCCGTTTGGCGGATTCAAGCCAGCCGCCGTTTACCCCCTGGTAAATGACAACTTCCATCAGGGCGGACAACAGGGCGTTGTCGGTTATGAGAGCGTGGTTGACCGTGTTGACATCTTTTTCATACACACAATGCAGCGCATAGAGAGCGTAGACCCAGCCG
>USDZ01000209.1 GCA_900553525.1 uncultured Oscillospiraceae bacterium | reverse complement strand
AAACTCGCTGCTTTCTTTGCTTCCCTGACTGTACAAGATGTTTGACATTCCTACAAACCGGCATAGTCTGTCCAATAAAATACGGCAGGTTCCCTATCGGGGAAAAAGGGCGATCCCTTTGTGCATCGGAACCGGTATCCCTCTCGAATGGTATCCGATTCGGGTTTCAAATTCCGGGGGATCCGGTTGCGCAAAAGGGCGAATCATGGTACACTAGACACGGCTTTAGAGTCTGCCCGCACGCGGACGCCTGACCGGACGGCGGCGGGCTTTCCCGGAAGGAGACGATTGCGTCATGCATTCACGGCATCTGATCGACATCACCGACTTATCTCCGCAGGAATGGGAGGATCTCACCCGGCTTGCCTGCGACATCGGAGAACATCTGGACGACTATTACGGCGTGTGCCGGGGAAAGATCCTGGCCACGCTATTTTACGAGCCGTCCACCAGAACGCAAATGTCTTTTCAAACCGCGATGCTGCGGCTGGGCGGGCGGATCATCGGGTTCGACAACCCCGCCAATTCCTCGGTGTCAAAGGGGGAATCCCTGAAAGACACCATCCGGGTGGTGAGCGGCTATGCCGACATCATCGCCATGCGCCATCCGGTTGCCGGGGCGGCGCTGGCCGCGTCCCTGTATTCCCGCGTCCCCATCGTCAACGCCGGGGACGGAGGGCATCTCCATCCGACGCAGACTCTCACCGACATGGTGACGCTTCGCCGGGAAAAAGGCCGGTTCGACCATCTGTGCATCGGCCTGTGCGGAGATCTGAAAAACGGCCGGACCGTCCATTCTCTGATCCGCGCCATGGCATCCTTTCCCGGAAACTCCTTTGTGCTGATCTCCACGCCGGATTTGGGCATTCCGCCTTATATCCAGGATTATCTGTCAGCGGCCGGCTGTCCCTTCACGGAGATAGACAATCTGGCGGATGCCATGCCTCTGCTCGACGTGCTGTATATGACCCGGATCCAGCGGGAACGGTTTGCTTCCCCCGAGGAATACGAACGGCAGAAAGGGGTCTATATCCTGGACGGCCGGAAGATGAAACAGGCAAAACGGGATCTGATCGTCCTGCACCCTCTGCCGCGGGTGGACGAGATCACCGTGGAGGTGGACGACGACCCACGGGCAAAATACTTTGAGCAGACCGAATACGGCCTTTACGCGCGGATGGCGTTGATCTCCGCCATGCTGGAGGGAGAGAAGAAGCATCTTGACCCGGTTCCAGCCGGACATCCCCATATCTGCGGCAATCCCCGCTGTATCACCCATCAGGAATCCTATCTGCCCCCACTTTTTGAAAAGGCGGGTGACCTGCTTGTCTGTCGATACTGTGAAGAACGGCTCCTGCTCCCTTGAACGGGTGCTGGTGATATTCGGCTCTCCTCATGCCGAGGGCCCTACCGCCCGTCTGACCGGGGCGGCGTTGGCCGCCCTTCCCGAAGGAACCCGCATGATGCTCTGGGACTGTTACGCCCGGATGCCGGTGCCCTGCAACGACTGCGGTTACTGCCGCCGGCAGGAGGGCTGTTCCAAACGGGATCTCGATGAGTTTTATGAAGACCTGGAGGCCGCCGACCGGCTGCTTTTCGCCACGCCGGTCTATCACGGCTCCTTCCCGGCCCCCATGAAAGCGGTGCTCGACCGGTTGCAGCGATATTGGTCGGCCCGGTTCGTGCTGGGAATCCGCCCTCCCATACAAAAGCCAAAACAGGGAGTTCTGCTCACGGTATCGGGCAGTCCGTCTGACGAAGGCGGGCGGCTGATCGAACGGCAGCTCGCCCCCCATTTGACCGTCCTGAACACAGTTTTAATCGGGGCGGTCCATTATACCGGCGCCGACAGCGGGGCGCCTCTCGACGGTGCGGAAAAGGCGCTGCGCGTCCTGATGGCAGCAAAAGGAAAGGGCGCCTGAATAAAGAGGAGGGAATCGGCGATGGATCTCTACATGCGGCAGCGAGTCTTTACCTTGGCGGACAAATACGACATTATGGATGAGAACGAAAATCCGGTTTTTCGGGTGGAGGGGGAGTTTCTCTCCTTCGGCGCACGGCTCCATTTATATGGAATGGACAGGCGTGAACTCTATGAGGTGAGGCAGGAACTGTTCCATTTTCTCCCTCGGTATACCATTTACGCCGGACAAACTGCGGCTGCGTCAGTAAAAAAGAATTTTACCTTATTCGGACACAGTTTGTCAGTGGAGAGCGATTATGGGCATTTTGAAATCGAAGGCAGCGTGTTCGGCTGGGATTTCGAAATTCAGTTCAACGGTGGCACGGCAGCCGTCATCGATAAAGTCCTGCTCTCCTGGGGAGATACGTACCACCTGCACATCGCCGAAGGCTGGAACGATCCTGCGTTCCTCTGCGCTTTGACAGCCGCTGTCGACAACTGCGTACACCGGGAATAAACGCCTGCCGTCCGTCGTACAGGACGGAAAATGCCAGTTTTGACAAACGCGTCGCTGCGGCCGGGTTTTGAAACCCGGCCGCTTCAGCGCGTCACACAGAAAAATACCATATAAGCGAAGCGCCCCGCTGCGTCTGATAAGCAAACAG
>USDZ01000208.1 GCA_900553525.1 uncultured Oscillospiraceae bacterium | reverse complement strand
GGGGTCAATCGACGCGCCTGCTCAATCAACCGGACTGGCCTGGAGAAAAATAAAGGGCTCGTTGCAAAACAGCTGGAAAAAAACAACGAGGTTTGGAGCCGAAAAGGGTTTCCAAACCTCGTTGTTTGCTTTAAGATAAATGTGTGAATATAAAGCAAAACCAGTGTAACGTATATGAGCGAAATGGTCAACTGGTATTTACACTGAACAGTGAAATTGTTTTACCAAAGGATGCCCCCGTCCGGCTGCTAAGCGCCCAGCTTGAGGAACTGGATTATGAGAAATGGTATCGCGCCTATTCTCCGAAAGGGAGAAAATCGGCAGCCGACCCACGGGTGTTGTTCAAGGTATTGGCGCATGGATATCTGTGCGGGATCTATTCGAGCCGGAAGCTGGAGGAAGCCTGTCGGTACCGGGTAGACTTCATGTGGTTGTTATCGGACCGCAAAGCGCCGGATCACGCAACGCTGGCGCGATTTCGCACCGGGCGCTGCCGGGAGGTCGTAGAGGACTTGTTCTACCAGTTTGTGAATCGGCTGGAAGAGATGGGCGAAACAGACCATAAAACGGTATTCATCGACGGGACAAAGATCGAGAGTCGAGCCGGGCGGTATCGTTTTGTGTGGCGGAAAAGCGTAGAGAAGCAGCTGGCTAAAGTAAAACAGCAGGTGGAGGAAGCCACCGGCTGTACCACTGCGGCAGAACTGCGCCGCCGGCAGGAAGATGCCGCGCAGAAGCTCTGTTTTGTGCATGGCAGTGGGAAGCGAAAAAGCCCTGCACAGAAAGAATGGGAGCGCTTGTCCGGACTGCTGGAACGCTGGGAAAAATATGAGCACTCGCTCACCGTGCTGGGAAAGACCCGCAACAGCTACGCCAAGACCGACGAAGATGCGACCTTTATGCGCATGAAAGAAGACCATATGCGCAACGGGCAGCTCAAGCCGGGATACAATGTGCAGATCGGTGTAAACAGCGAGTACATTACAGGAATGGAAGTATTCTCTGACCGCAACGACGTAAAAACATTGCGTCCTATGCTGCGGCGGATGGAACGATTTCACCGGGGCCCGGTATGAGGAAGTCACAGCCGACGCCGGGTATGAGAGTCTGGACAACTATCTGTACCTGGATACCATGGGGCAAACTTGCTTCATTAAACCTGCTAACCATCATCAGAAGAAAAGCAAAAAGATCAAAAAGCAGATCGGCCGGGCTGAGAATATGACATATGACCCGGATGAGGATTGCTTTACCTGTACCCAGGGCCGCCGGCTGCCGCTGCGCCGGGAGTGCAGTGAATGGAAAGATGGGCAACTGGTTTCCAGCTCCTGGTATCGCTGTGAAAACTGCGTCGGCTGTCCCTGCCGGGCACAGTGCTGCCGCGTTAAGAATGTAGACAGGCCAAAGGAGATCGTGCTTCAGAAAACCTTCTGGGAGAAACGCGCCCAGGCCGCCGTCAATATTTCCACAGACAGAGGGATCCGTCTGCGCCTGTGCCGCTCCATCCAGGCGGAGGGCGCCTTTGCCCTTCTCAAGCAGGATTTCGGATTCCGGCGCTTCCTGACTCGCGGCAGGGCCAATGTACGAACCGAACTGTTTCTGCTCGCTCTGGCCTTTAACCTGAAAAAGCTGTGGAGGAAGCGGGAACACGGCAGGCTGCAAGTCTGTGTATCTGAGAAATTCACTGCGTAAAGCTTTTCAATTGAGAAAGTTTTCCACAAAATCCTTGCCATATGGCTTGGGCTTGCTTTGCTGTTCCCTTTTGGGAAGTTTTTGACTTATTTTTACGCCATTCATCTTTCATACCGACAAAAAAGACGTGCCGCAGATTTTGCCTTTCTGCGACATGTCCTTTAACTTTAATATATAAAATAGCGATAAGATCAGATATATAAAGTTTCTATAGATTTGTGTGCATATTTAAAGAGAGCATAAATCTTTGATCACCTGTCCTGCCAGAATCAACCCGGCCACGGAGGGAACGAAGGCCACGCTTCCCGGTATTTGGCGTTTGCCGGGAGCAGACTGGGCAGCGGTATTTGCGTGGAGGATCGGAGGTTCCGTAGAATATACCACCTTAAGATGGGGGATCCCCATGCGGCGAACCTCCCGGCGCATCACCCGGCACAGCGGACAGACCGAGGTATCGAACAGGTCTGCCACCTCAAAACGGGTGGGATCCAGTTTGTTGCCTGCTCCCATGCTGCTGATGATGGGAATTCCCTTGTCATAAGCCTCCTGCGCCAGGGAGAGCTTGCCGGCTACGGTGTCGATGGCATCCACGATGTAGTCACAGCCATCCACCAAACCTTGATGCTGATCCGGCAGATAGAAAACCGGATGGGTGTCCACCTCGGCCTGCGGGTTGATAGCGTGAATCCGCCGGGCCATCACTTTGACTTTTAGCTGGCCCAGGGTATCGTGAGTGGCGATGAGCTGCCGATTGATATTGGAGGGGGATACGATGTCGTTGTCCACCAAAACCAGATGCCCCACGCCAGAACGGGCCAGCGCCTCTGCGGCATACGAGCCCACGCCGCCGATGCCAAAGACGGCGACGCGGCTGTTTTCCAGGGTCTGTCGCTT
>USDZ01000207.1 GCA_900553525.1 uncultured Oscillospiraceae bacterium | reverse complement strand
GCCCCAGTTGGCGTCGGCCCCGAAGATCGCCGCCTTTAGCAGAGAGGAGCCGGCCACCGCCCTGGCGGCGGTGCGGGCGTCGTTCCGGGTAGCCCCCCCTTTGACATGCACCTCCAGCAGACGGGTAGCGCCTTCGCCATCGGCGGCCAGGGCGCGGACCACGGCGGCGCAGAGCATCCGCAACGCACCGCAAAAGGCGTCGTAATCCTCTCCCTGGGCCGCGATCAGCGGATTCTCCGCCGCGCCGTTGGCAAGCAGGACGACCGTGTCGTTCGTCGAAGTGTCTCCATCTACCGTGAGCATATTGAAGGTATCCCCCACCGCGTCGAGCAGTGCCTCATGGAGAAGGGCGGGGGTGACAGCAGCGTCGGTGGTGAGGAAACAGAGCATGGTGGCCATGTTGGGTGCGATCATGCCGCTGCCCTTAGCAATGCCGCCGAGGGTACAGGTTTTACCACCTGCCCGGAAGGTCAGGGCAAATTCCTTTTTCCTGGTGTCGGTGGTCATAATCGCCTCGGCAGCTTCGCCGCTGCCGGTTTCAGACAGGGCTGCCGCCAGAGCGGGCATGGCCGCCGCGATAGGTTCCAGGGGCAGAGAAGGGCCGATAACGCCGGTAGAGGCCGGCAGCACGTCATCCGCGTCAACGCCGACAGCCTCAGCTGCCAGACGGCACATTCCCTCTGCGGTTTCGATTCCATCGGCAGCACAGGTGTTAGCGATGCCGCTGTTGCACACAATGGCGCGGGCGGTTCCGTTTTCCAGATGGCGTTTCGTCACCGTCAGAGGGGCGCCCTTAACCAGGTTTTGGGTATACACCGCGGCCGCGGCCGCAGGGCGGTCGGACAGGATCAGGGCGAGATCCCGTTTGCTCCGGTTCTTCCGGATGCCACAGTGGATCCCCGCGGCGGTAAAGCCCTTGGCGGCGGTAACGCCGCCCTCGATAAAGGTGGTCATGCTTGTCATCAGCTCCCGTATTCCATCGCGCCGGTCATTCCATATGAGATGCGGCGCGGATTCCTCTGTGGTTTGAGACTGGAGTTCCCTTATTATCTAAAAGGAGAGCGGTGCCATGTCGAGACCGGTGTCCTCCGGCAGGCCGAAGAGCAGGTTGGCGTTTTGGATCGCCTGCCCCGCCGCGCCTTTAACCATGTTATCGATCACCGAGGTGACGATCAGCAGCCCGGTATGTGGGTCGCTGTAGAGCTGAATGTCGCAGTAGTTGGAGCAGCGAACGCTGCGGATATTGACCCCTTCCCCCTCCGGGAGCAGACGGACGAAGCGTTCCCCCGCATAAGCATCCATATATGCGCGCCGTACCGCTTCCAGGGTCACGCCCGGCTTTAATCGGGTATAGATGGTAGAGAGGATACCCCGGTTCACCGGCAGGAGATGCGGTACAAAGGTAACCGTCACCGGCTGACCGGCGGTTTTGGAAAGGGTCTGTTCGATTTCGGGAGTATGGCGGTGGCACGCCACTTTATAAGCGGAGAAAGCCTCGTTGCAGTCTGGAAAATGAGTGGTCTGGGAAAGCCCCCGCCCGGCGCCGGTGGTACCGGATTTAGAATCGACCACGATCCCGGACGTCTCGACAAAACCGCTCCGCAGAACCGGAGCCAGACCGAGAGCCACGCTGGTCGGATAGCAGCCGGGATTGCCGATAATACGGGTTTTCCGGATTTCTTCCCGAAAGAGCTCGGGCAGCCCGTAGACCGCCTTTTCATGCAGATCGGGATGCACCACTTCGCAGCCGTACCAAGCTTTGTACGTGTTCGGATCGTCCAGGCGGAAATCGGCACCCAGGTCAATGAAGGCCTTACCAGCCGCGTCGCAGACGGCGGCGGTCTCCTGGGACAAGCCGTGGGGCAGGGCGGCGAAAACGAGATCGCTCTTCTCCACCACCGTCTCCGCCGGTTCGCAAATCCGGTCGCACAAGCCCCGCAGAGCGGGATAGACGGACGAGAGAGGTTTCCCTTCAAAAGAGACCGAACCTACCGCCGCGATTTCGATGTCGGGATGGGCGAGAAGGAGGCGGACCAGTTCGGCGCCCGCATAGCCGGTGGCGCCGAGAATCCCGGCCTTGATCATGGGAAAACCATTCCTTTCCGATTATGAGTTCCAAACACGGCGGATATGCCGGCGGACGTCGGAAATCAGCCCACCAGTCCCCGCACCCGTTTCACCTGGGAGAGCACGTTTTCGGGGGCAGGGCCGCCATACACCCGGCGGGACGCCGCGCACCGCTCAAGGGAGATGAAATCGTAAACGTCCTCTTCAAAGAGGGGACAAATTTCCTTATACGAAGACAAGGGCAAGGTTTCGAGGGTCAGCCCCTCTTCGATGCAGCGGGCCACTAGGGTCCCCGTCGCCTTGTAGGCGTCCCGGAAGGGCAGCCCCTTGCCCACCAGATAATCGGCACAGTCGGTTGCATTGATGAAGCCGGCCGCCGCGGCCTTCCGCATGTTCTCCGGCAACACCTTCATCGTGTCGATCATGGGAATGAAGGGGGTCAGGCAGGCGGTCACGGTATCGAGGGCATCGAAGACGGCCTCCTTGTCCTCCTGCATGTCCTTATTATAAGCAAGGGGCAGGCCTTTGAGC
>USDZ01000206.1 GCA_900553525.1 uncultured Oscillospiraceae bacterium | reverse complement strand
ATACGGATTTATCCGACGGTGGTATTGCGGGGAACCCCCCTTGAAAAAATGGTTCGCAGTGGTGTTTATGTTCCCCCCGCTCTGGAAGAAACGGTGGAACTCTGCTCGGACCTTCTCCTTTTTTTCGAGGAAGAACAGGGCATTCCGGTCATCCGTCTGGGGCTCCATGCCTCCCCCGATCTGGAGAGATATCGGGTGGCGGGCCCCTGGCATCCCGCTTTTCGGCAGCTGTGCGAGGGGCGGATTTACCGGAACCGCGCGGCCTCTCTTCTCCGGGATAAACGGGTGCCGCCCGGCCCTGTGCGGATTCTCGTCCATCCCCGTGCCCTATCCGCCATGATCGGCCAGCGTAAGAGCAATCTCCAGTGGTTTGGGGAGCGGGGATATGCGGTATGTGTTGCCGGAAATCCCGGTATGTCCCGTTATCAAGTGAAACTCCGTGCGGATACCGAATAAAGGCAATTGGGACGGAAACGGCGCACAGCGCCGTTCCGATAGAATAAGGATGTGTGAAACGGTGCTGCTTAAATCCTTGGAAATACAGGGCTTTAAATCCTTTCCAGACAAAACGGTACTGTCTTTTGGACAGGGGATTACCGCCGTAGTCGGGCCAAACGGCAGTGGCAAATCCAATATCAGTGACGCAGTCCGCTGGGTGCTCGGTGAACAATCGAGCAAAAGCCTGCGGGGCTCCAAAATGGAAGATGTCATTTTCAACGGCACCTCCAGCCGCCGGGCGGTGGGTTTCGCAGAGGTATCTCTAACCGTGGACAATTCCGCTCGCAAGCTGGATTTCGATGCCGATGACGTGAAGGTCACCCGCCGGTATTATCGGTCGGGAGAGAGCGAATACCTTTTAAACGGCGCTTCCGTCCGGCTTAAGGATATACAAATGCTGTTTATGGACACCGGTCTTGGCCGGGACGGATACTCTATTATTGGTCAGGGCCGAATCGGGGATATTGTGGCGTCCAAATCGGAGGAACGCCGCGAAATTTTCGAAGAAGCCGCCGGTATTTCCAAGTACCGCTACCGGAAAAACGAGGCGGAGCGGCGGCTGAACGCGGCGGAGGACAATCTGCTTCGGCTTCGGGACATCGTGAAGGAACTGGAGGAGCGGGTCGGACCATTGAAGGCCCAAGCGGACAAGGCCAGGAAATACCTTGCTTTGGCCGGGGAGAAAAAAGAGGTTGAAATCGGTCTGTGGCTGAGCACGATCGAACAGAACCGGGAAACGCTGCGGGATCTGAGCGCCAAGCTGGAACTCGCTCGTACCCAGTATGACGCTGCAGGCAGCGCCGTGGAGGAGATGGATGCACGCATCGACGAAATCGCGGAGAATGCCCAGCGCCTGACCGTCCGGATGGATGAGGTACGGCAGGAAGCCCGCCGCCTCGAGGAAGAGGCCGCTCGCTGTGAAAACGATGCCGGTTTGCTGCGCAACGATATTTTTCACAATACCGAGACCATCGCCCGATTTCACGCCCAGCTCGAGCAGTCGGAGGCGGGCGGTGAGGGAATCCTCCGGGACATTGCCGCCCGGGAGGAGGCGATTGCCGAAAAAAAGAGCGCCGCCTCCGGCACGGAGGAAAAACGCCGTGCGTTCGAGGAAGAGCTTGCGGGTCTCGTGGAGAGCCATAATACCTATTCCGGTCGGATCGAAACGCTTTCCAAAGAGGCGTCGGCGCTGGCTCTGCGCTTATCCGATATTCGGGTGAGGTCGGTGACGAGCGAATCCTCTCTGGGGGAGATCACCAGGCGGCTGTCCCAACTGGCTGCGTCGATCTCTTTGCGGGGCGAACAGAGCGCCGCCGCCGAACAAGAACTCGCCCAGAGGCAGGAGGAATGGCAGCTCGCCTGCGAACGGGCGGAGGAACTGCAAAACGCTCTGACGGGATACGAGATGCGGCACCGGTCCCGGGCAAGCAAACTGGAAGCCGCCAAAGAAGAGGCAAATAAACAGAGTTTAGACGCGGGAGAAAAGACCCGCCGTGTCCGGATTCTCGAAGAAATGGAGCGCAATCTGGAAGGATTTGCCCAGAGCGTCAGGGCCGTTATGAAGCAGGCCGAACGGGGTGAACTCCCTGGTATCCACGGGCCGGTTTCCCGTTTGATACAGGCGGGTTCCGCCTATGCGCTAGCAGTAGAAACCGCTCTGGGGGCAGCGGCACAGAATCTCGTCTGTGACCGGGAAGAAGATGCCAAAGAGGCCATCCGGTATCTCAAGGAAACCAAAGGAGGGCGCGCGACCTTTTTGCCCCTGACCTCGGTCAAAGGAAATTTGTTGAGTGAAAACGGCTTGGAAGGGGAGACGGGCTTTGTCGGTCTCGCTTCTTCTCTGGTAGAAGCGGAGCCTCGGTATGAGGGCGTGGTGCGCAGCCTCCTTGGGCGCACCGCCGTAGCCGAGGACCTGGATTCTGCGGTGAGGATCGCCAAAAAATACCATTATCGTTTTCGGGTTGTCTCTCTGGACGGTCAGGTGGTGAATGCCGGTGGTTCTATGACGGGCGGATCCAGCGTCAAGGGCGCGGGTATGCTTTCTCGCCGCGCCGAAATTGAGCGATTAAAAAAGGAAGCCGGACTCCTTACCGAGAAGGCTCGGCAGGCTC
>USDZ01000205.1 GCA_900553525.1 uncultured Oscillospiraceae bacterium | reverse complement strand
TACCGGACTGGGATTGGCACCATATAGCCGCTGTAATCGCCCGACTTGTCCGCGATGGGTAGCAACGCCTCCGGAACGCACATGATGACATTGCCGTCCTCTGTTGTGTAGTAATAATACAGCTTGAGTTCCGTTGGGAGATCATCAGGTATGCGCATATTGTCACCGCCTGTTGTTTTTTGTCAGTATACCAGCAATTGCGTAATAATACAATACATTTTGGAGGGTTTTTCAAAAGAACACCGGGCAAGGATCGTCCCTGCCCGGCCGTTGCAATCAATCCCAATCACCATAATATCCGAAATCGCCGAATGAAATAGGCTTCCTGGTATGCGGATCGTCCTTCTTGTTGTAGCGGACGCCATACCACGGGCGGCATGTGATCAGATCGTCCGTCTCGGCGTCGTATATTTCGATAGGCTGTTGAGTATACGCCGCGCCTTTGTCCGCGATTTTTTTAGCTTTCTCAAGATCGCCTTCCACGATTTCGTTTCCGGCTCCGGTGTTATAATCGATAATGTATTTCATGATTGTCATCCTTTCAATTTGTCTTGATTTATTTTTTTATGTGGTATATACTAGGTGTAGCAAGGGAGACGGGCTGTTTACTCCGACTGTTCGTTCTTTGCGTCAGCGGTTAAGCGTTGGGGCGTTTAGCCGCTTTTTTATGTGCTTCCCAGTAAGCTTTTCGCTCTACAGGAGAGAGTTTCGTAAACTCTTTACATGTCATTGGCAACCACCTCCTTTCCGGTTGCCCTCTCCCTTGCTACGAGTATAGTATAGCATACATGTACACGTATTTCAATTGTTAATGCTTACAAACATACGTGTACACGTTTGTTGAATATGTACATGTACACGTATGCATAAATGTGGTATAGTGTAGAAGAGGTGAGACTTATGCCAAGGGTCAAGACGAAAACGGCAACACAATCTAAAAATGAATATGCTAAAAGAAATTATGACAGCATCCGATTACAGGTCAAAAAAGGGCGGAAAGAAGCAATAAGATCATTTTCTGCGAAAAACGGAGAATCGTTGCAGGGGTACATTAACCGACTGATCGAAGAAGACATGAAAAAAGCCGGTCACCCACTTGAGTGATCGGCTGGCGAAGGTGCTGTTGGAATATGTTAATAATTGCCGGTTGCTACGTGGTTGCTACGTTATTTTCGAAAAATGGCTATATTGCTAGAAAAATATAACATTTCACTTGAATGGGGTTCAAGAGGCCGCTGGTTCGATTCCAGTCACTCGGACCATGCCTGCGGTGAGCATCGCGCACCGCAGGTTTTTTCTATTTTCAGGTTTTGTGCCCGCGTTTAAGGCGGGCATCTTTTTTGTAGCATAAACCCAGGCTGAGCCTGGACGCAATTCGCGTTCCGGGCTCAGTTTTTATTTTACTTTTGGCTCGTTTATGGCAGGTATCTTTTTGGCAGCGCAAACCCAATGTCGGAACGGGTTCGCTCGTTCCGATTTTTTATTTTATAAAAGGATCGAACACAACGCAGAGAGTTTCTCGACAGGACATTCACCGATGAAATGAGTCAAGCGCTGAGTGAATGCGACGAGGAATTTTACAGTCAAACCGATGACTTGGAAAAACTGAACTACCAGTTCATTATGAAGAACAAAGCCGGTTTTAGTTAAAGATAGATCGGCCTCGAAAAAGAAAAGGAGCCGCGGCAAAAAATTCCTTTTGCCGCGGCTCCTTTTCTTCCGGACAAGGTGTCGGCTCCTTCCCGCCCGCGTCAGCGGGGCAGCTGTATTCCGAGGGATTGGAAAACCGAGGGTTTCAAATCGGGAAAGCCGATCACGGCAGGGGGATCTGCGGGATGTTCCCCGAGCATTTTCTCCATCCATACCATATGGTACCATCGGCCGAATTTATATCCGCATTGATGGAATTTCCCCACCATGCGGTAGCCGAGGTGCCGGTGAAACTGCATGCTGTTATCGGTCAGATATGCGTCCGGGGTTTCGGGATACGCGATGCAGGCGTTGAGATTGAGGATATGCTGCGCTTTCGACAGGCCCTCCAACGCCGCATACAGCTTTCCGCCGATGCCGGTCCCGCGTTTGGTTTCCTTTACATAGACGGTCACTTCCGCCGCCCATCCGTAGGCCGCTCTCCCCACAAAAGCGCCGCTGTAGGCGTAACCGAGGATTTCCCCCCCTTTTTCCGCCACGATGTACGGATACTGTTTCAACGTGGTTTCCATGCGCGACTGGAAATCTTCCAGTCGCGGCACGTCATATTCAAAGGTGACGGCGGTGTTTTGGACATAAGGCGCGTAGATGGCCAATAGATCTTCTGCGTCGTCTAGGGCGGCCACCCGTATGCGTATAGCGTCACGGTTCACAGCTGAACGCCTCCTGCTTTTCCATGCGGCGCTGTCCGCACGGCTTTTCACCGCCGGGGCCAGGCGGTGGTTCGGGGGTGCCCGGATAAAAAGCGAACCCGGCCAGAGGCCTTCATCTCCCGGTCAGGATTTGGCTGCGCGTCCGCCCTGTCCCGGCCGGGGCCGTCACGGGGACAGGGGGCCGGCGTCTCGGAACGGATCGGATTCGCCGTCGATAAATTCACGGGGATTGGCGCGGATATACGCCACACAGCCTTCGAG
>USDZ01000204.1 GCA_900553525.1 uncultured Oscillospiraceae bacterium | reverse complement strand
GGGAAGGGCGGCAAGCCGCAGCGGCCTGTCACGCTTATTTGAGCGCCCGAACGTAACGCGGAAAGGCCCGCCCGGTTTCGGCCGGACACTGTAAAAAACGAAGTGTATTGCATACACTACCAGATGTCGTGTCAAAACCGGAAAGACTATGCAAAAGGGAGGACCGCGCTATGGGACAGATACGTGAAGAATGCGGGGTTTTCGGGATTTTCGACCCGGATGGCCGGGCATCCGCGCAGGAGGTATATTACGGACTGTATGCCCTGCAGCACCGCGGACAGGAAGGCTGCGGGATCGCCGTGGGCGGACGGGACGGGTTCCGCCTCCACCGCCGCGGCGGGCTGGTTGGAGACGTGTTCACCACGGCGCGGCTGAACGAATTGGGCGACGGCGAAATCGCCCTGGGCCACGTGCGGTACGCGACGACGGGGGATGACTCCATCGAAAACATCCAGCCTCTCCTGCTCCGAAGGGGACAGGGCAGCATGGCGGTGGCGCACAACGGTAACCTGGTGGGCGCACAGGAACTCCGCGACCGATTTGAAGCAAGGGGGGCGGTCTTCCATGCCACGACCGACACCGAGGTGATCGCCTATGCGGTCAATCAAGCGCTGCTCGAACATCCCACCCTGTCCCAGCCCGAAGCGGTGGCCGCCGGATTGCGGGGGCTGCGGGGGGCGTACAGCCTGCTCATCGCCCTGCCCGGCCGCCTGATCGCGGTACGGGATCCGCACGGGTTCCGTCCTCTCTGCATGGGCCGTCGGGACGATCAAATCATATTCGCTTCCGAAAGCTGCGCCCTGGAGGCGGTGGGTGCGGCTTTTGTCCGGGATCTGGAACCTGGCGAACTCGTTAGCGTGGACGCAAAAGGTCTATCGGTGCATTGGGTCGCCGGGAATCCCCCCGCCTCCGTCAATCCAGGCCGGCTCTGCGTCTTTGAATTCGTCTACTTTGCCCGGTCGGATAGCGTGATCCACGGGTGCAGCGTGCAGGCGGCCCGCCTGCGCGCCGGACGCCTTCTGGCGAAGGAACATCCCCGGGAGGCCGACGTGGTGATCGGAGTGCCCGATTCGGGCCTGGACGCGGCTATGGGCTATGCCCAGGCGTCGGGAATCCCTTACGGGTTCGGCTTTGTTAAAAACCGGTATGTGGGCCGTTCCTTTATCCAGCCGACGCAGGATCTCCGGGAACAGGCGGTCCGGCTCAAGCTGGCGGCGGTGCGTTCCGCCGTCGAAGGGAAACGTGTAGTCATGATCGACGATTCCATCGTGCGCGGCACGACCTGCCGCCATCTTGTCGATATGCTGCGGGAGGCCGGGGCGCGCGAGGTGCACATGCTGGTCTCCTCCCCGCCCTTCCGGTTTCCCTGTTTTTACGGCACCGACGTGAGTTCCGGCGACTCCCTGATCGCAGACCGCCTGACGGTCGATGAGACGGCACGCGAAATCGGTGCGGACAGTCTGGGATACCTGAGCCTGCAAAGCGTGGAAAATATGGCAGGAGACGCCGCTTGCGGATTTTGCACAGCCTGTTTCTCAGGCCGATATCCGCACGAGGACGACGGGACGGGCGAGACATGACGGAAACGGCCTTTCAAAGGGACACAAAAAAGGGGAGCCGATAGCGACGGCTCCCCTTTTTGTGTTATTCCAGATCAGCCTTCAAAGGTGCGCAGAATGTCCCGCGCCACCTCCCGCTTGGGCAGACGGGTATCCATGGCCTCCTTCTCGATATACCGGTGGGCCTCCTCTTCAGTCAGGTCCCGATAGCGGATCAGCGCGCATTTGGCCCGGCCCACCAGACGCGCCTCCTCCAGGCGGGCAGACAGCTTCCGGTTTTCCTCCTGAAGCCGCTCCACGCGGGTCTGCGCCGCCATGATGGCCCGCAGCAACTGCAAAAAGACCTCCCGCTGAAAAGGACGGCCCATCACCGCCGCTCCGCTCTCCGCCGTCCGTGCAGCGGTTTCGGCTGCGTCTTCCTGCCGGACGATGAGCAGCGCCATGGCGCCGGTCTGATCCGCCAGATCCATGGCCAGTCGGTCAGCGGGCTCGTCGGCGAGAGGGGCGTGAACTACAACCAGGGACAAAGGCGTCTCTCCCGCCTTCCGGCGGGCTTCGGCCCCGCTCTCCGCTGTAAGCACACGGGCGGGATGAAAGGGACGCAGGAGGGAAAGCAGCGTGTCCGCCGCTTTCCGGTTCCCAGCCGCGATCAGCAATCCGTACACCTCCGTCCCTCCTTTCTCCTTTCCGGTCGGTTACACCCGTTCGAAATATCGGGCATGTTCAAACTTGTTCTTATCCTCGGTATGCGTGTACCGCTCCCATTCGTAGCGTTTGACATCCAGAATCTTATCAATCACGGCCCCGGGCAGGCTGCGCTGGACAAAGGCGCTGTTCCGGGCCCTATCAATTGCTTCCCCCAGCGATTCCGGCAGTTTTTCCAGGCCCGCGAGGAGTTCGGCCGGCGCGGTGAGCAGATCAACATCGGTCGGCGCAGGGGGCGACCAGCCCTCCCGAACCCCCTCCAGTCCCGCCTGCAGCAACAGGGTAAAGGCGAGATAGGGATTGCAAAGCGGATCGGGGGAACGCAATTCGAGCCGGGGCTCGCCGCCGCCCGGCACCCGAATG
>USDZ01000203.1 GCA_900553525.1 uncultured Oscillospiraceae bacterium | reverse complement strand
AGAGGCCGCCGCTCCTAGAAATTTTCGGCAGCGGGCGTGCATGGCCTTGTTGGCGTCTGTCGCCGCGATAATGGCCGGGGCTTGTCGATGAAGAAGCTTGGTATCCATGCATCCAGCTAAAGGAATGATTTGTTCCACAGCTCCCCAGTAGGCTGGTTCCATGACATGGGGGGCGGTACCGTCCAAAATACACATCTTCAAACCGGGAAAGATCACCCCGTCAAGAGACTGCGGATCGGAGGAACAGCAAATGACCTCCGTCTCTTGTCCCAGTTCCATTAATTGTTCCAGCACAGCCTTCATCAAGGAGGACTTTCCCGTGCCGGGACCGCTTTTGATGATGTAAGCCTGCCATCCCTCTTTGGCGTCATACAAGTCATCTATGTATCCCACGAAGCCCCCCGGCGTATTCGCCCCCAAAAAGAAACGGACCGGCGCATGAATTCCCGACATGGTCATCCCTCCAGCGTTTTTCTTCGGCAGGCTGCCGTGAATTTCCTCACGGCTCCAGCCCCTACTGACATGGTATTCGGGAACGAAAAATGGGTGACAGGATCCTCGACAAAACTTAAGATATGGAACTCGAAAAAAAAGATTGAAAGGGAATAGAGGATATGCTAGAATGGCAGCGGCGGGACACCGCCTAACATGAAAAGCGGAGGGAAACACATGGAACTGCTCAAACCCCTGAAGGGATGGAACACCTGGAACACATTTGGTGCCTCCATCAACGATGCGCTGATTCGGGAATCGGCCGAGGCTATAGTAAAGAGTGGGCTGAAAGACGCCGGATACGAGTATGTCGTCATCGACGACTGCTGGTCACTCAAAGACCGAGATGGAGAGGGGCGACTGGTTCCCAATCCGGATTTATTTCCCCACGGCATTAAAGAACTGTCCGACTACATACACAGTCTTGGGCTCAAATTCGGAATGTATTCCTGCGTGGGTACCAAAACCTGTGCGAATTATCCAGGCAGCTTTGGACATGAATTTCAGGATGCGCAGACCTTTGCCGACTGGGGAGTGGATTTCCTGAAATACGATTACTGTTATAAGCCGGACTCGATTGACGGACGGCTGCTCTATAATCGGATGAGCATGGCGCTCAAGGCCACTGGACGGGACATTGTGTTTAGCGCCTGTAGTTGGGGTGTGGACGACACCGCCAAGTGGATCCGCTCCACCGGTGCGGACATGTGGCGTTCCACCGGAGATATTATGGATTCCTGGGAATCGGTGAAGTCGTTGTTTGAACAGCAGCGCGCTATTCTTCCCTACGGCGGACTCGGCTGTTTCAACGATATGGATATGTTGATTGTAGGGATGAACGGCAAGGGACACGTCAGCGTCAACGGCTGTACGCTGGAAGAATACCGCACCCATTTCACTCTGTGGGCTTTTATGAGTTCCCCTTTGATGCTGGGATGCGACGTGAGGTCGATGGACGATACCGTCCGTGAGATGCTGACGAATCAAGAGGTTCTGGCTATTCACGCCGATGCCAAGTGCCAGCCCTTCCAGACCACCAAGTGTATGTGGAGCGACGATCCCTTTGCCTGGGCCAAACAGCTTTCAGACGGCGGATATGCTCTTGTATACGCGAACATGACCGATGTGGATCAGATTATCAACACGAATTGGTGGGATTTAGGCCTTCCGCCTTCCTCTGGATATGCCTTTGCTGTCCGGGATGTTTGGGCCGGACAGGATCTCGGTGTGTTTGAATCGGATTGTCCGATTCGGGTTAAGCCGCATGAGTGCCGCTTGCTCCGCCTGAAGCTGGTGTCGAGCAAAGGAGCCAAAGCGTGAGCGAGACACACTGTGTCCGCTGTGGTCGCTCTCTCGATGCATACGACGTTGGTGCGTTTAGACGGCTGATTAATCGGGGTGCCGACTCCGGTTTTTTCTGCATCCCCTGTCTGGCCCTTCATTTTTCCTGCAGCGAGAGCCGTATTTGGGAGAAGATCCGGGAATTTCAGGAGATGGGTTGTACCCTTTTTCCGCCACTTGAAGAGACTTGACACCGCCGCTCTTTTTATTATAATGAAGGAACAGGTCTTTGGCTGGAAAGAGAGGCGCGCAGAATGGACAAAAAACGGATTGAAGCGGCGGTGCGGGAGTTGCTTGAGGCGATCGGAGAGAATCCCGATCGGGAAGGCCTTCTGGAAACTCCCCGCCGTGTGGCCGATATGTACGAGGAGATTTTTTCGGGAATTGAGGAGGATCCGCGCCGACATTTAAAAATCTTTAACGAAAACCAGCACGATGAAATGGTCACAGTGCGGGATATCCCGCTATATTCCATGTGCGAACACCATTTGCTGCCTTTCACCGGTGTGGCACACATTGCCTATATTCCCCGCGATGGACGGGTAATCGGCTTGTCCAAGCTCGCCCGCATCGTGAACAGCTTTGCCCGGCGCCCACAACTGCAGGAGCGGCTGACGGCCCAACTCGCCGATTTTCTTGAGCAGGAACTGAATCCCCAGGGGGTGGCCGTCATCATCGAAGCGGAACACCTGTGTATGACCATGCGGGGTGTGAGGGCGGCCGGCTCTCGCACCCAAACCTCCGCTCTGCGGGGGCGCATGAAAGCCGATGCCCGTACTCGCACCGAGACCTTGTCCCTATTGACAGGCCGCGGATAAAGTCATGACCACCCGTAAAACGGGTGGCATGAAGGAGCCCTAGAAGGGCATAG
>USDZ01000202.1 GCA_900553525.1 uncultured Oscillospiraceae bacterium | reverse complement strand
CCTCTAAAGCGAAGGCCCAGGCCCACATCGATGCGGGCGCCAAGAAGGTCGTCATTTCCGCTCCGGCCGGCAACGATCTGCCGACCGTGGTCTTCAGCGTCAATGAAAAGACCCTGAAGAAAGAGGACACCATCATCTCCGCCGCCTCCTGCACCACCAACTGCCTCGCTCCTATGGCGAATACGCTGAATAAGCTGACCCCCATCGTCAAGGGCTATATGACCACGATTCATGCTTATACCGGCGACCAGATGGTTCTGGACGGCCCGCACCGCAAGGGCGACCTGCGCCGTGCCCGTGCCGCTGCCGTGAACATTGTTCCGAACTCCACCGGCGCCGCCAAGGCGATCGGCCTGGTTATTCCGGAACTCGCCGGTAAGCTGGACGGCGCCGCGCAGCGTGTGCCGGTCTGCACCGGTTCCACCACCGAACTGATCGCTATCGTCGAGGGCAAGGTTACCGCCGACGATGTCAACGCCGCCATGAAAGCCGCGGCTTCCGATTCTTTCGGATACAACGAGGATGAAATCGTGTCCTCCGATGTCATCGGGATCACCGTCGGTTCTCTGTTCGACGCGACCCAGACCAAGGTCATGGATATGCCGAACGGCCAGACGCTGGTCAAGGTGGTTTCCTGGTACGACAATGAGAACTCCTATACCAGCCAGATGGTGCGTACCATCAAATACTTTGCCGAACTGGGCTGAGTCCGGCCTTCCCTGAAAAAAACGGCGTCCGCTTCATAAGCGGGCGCCGTTTTGGATCATACCGGAAGGGCCAAAATCTCACTGGATAGGATGAGCCTATCCTGGATATTTTTGAAAACGTCGGATTCCGGCCTCTCTGAAAAGAAACCGAAATCGGTTGGGATAACAGGCGGATGAATCTTCGACGAATGGGAGGGGAGAGGCGTGTTTCAAACCGGCTGTTTGTTTCATAAGCGGGGATTCGTCCGTTTTGCGCTCGGTGCAGTCGGCATCCTGTTGTTTGCCTGGGGACTGGTTCCTGTATACACCAGCCGGTTCCATACCGGCTGTATGGTGTTGTTGTTGGCGGGGCTGGCCTTTTTAACTGCTGGCATCTTCTATCCCGCCTTAGCGCGCCGGATTCGCCGATTGTGGGAACGGCGCGCCGGTCGGATCGGCCTGAACTTTTTATGCGCCGCCGGCTCTGCGCTTGCGCTGCTGTTTTTAACGGTGTCGGGCCTCATGGTAACAGCGGCGTGTGTACCGCCGCCTGCGGATGCCACGGTGATCGTGCTGGGGGCCGCCCTGCGAGGAGAGGATCCCAGCCCCATGCTGCAGGGACGTTTAGAGGCCGCAGCCGTGTATTTAAAGGCGCACCCGGGGGCTTCTTGTGTGGTTTCAGGCGGACAAAATGAAGACGAAAGCCTATCGGAAGCAGAAGCCATGAAACGTTATCTAGTCGAGCATGGGATCGAGGCTTCCCGTATCTATCTCGAGGACGGTTCTACCAATACAAGAGAAAATTTGCAGATGAGCCGCGAGGTGATTGAGCAACAGGGCCTTTCGGAGGCGGTGGTCATCGCTACGCAGGAATTTCACCAGTTGCGGGCGAGGCTCTATGCCAAAGAGGTTGGGTTTGAAACCATCGGCGCGCTGACGGTACACACTCCGGGCTATCTTTTTGGAAGTTATTGGATCCGCGACTTCGCCGGGATCTGTCGATTTTTAGTATTTGGATACTAAATTGTCAAATAGACAAAGGAAATTGCGATTTGGACATCCCGTTTGCATTGCGGAACGCAGTGCTGTGATGTTATAATAATCCCAAGGAAATAAGGGAAAGCAGGGCGGTTATGTCGGAATCCGTCGAAATTGCGGTGAATTTCGTGCGGCAGCACTGGCGTCGGCCAGAGGCTGGATATTTGGAGTTAGAGGGGCTTTAAACCCGCCCTTGACCTCACTTCCGGCCGGCCGGGCGGTACGCGTGCATGCGGACACGTGTTCCGGACCCGGCCGGTTTCTATTTCTAAGTTCCTGTGCACAGGGGAACTCCAACAAGCGTGAATATGAGGGGGGATCGGTATGGCAACCCGTGAAAGATCGTGCGAGGAGCCGTATGTGTCGGATTTGATGGAGCCGATACGCATCTGGGTGCCGAGGGGACAAAAACAACAGATTATGGACTTTGTCAGAAAAAAGGGGATTTGTTTGGCGGATTATATCCAAGCTCTGATTAGAAAGGACATGGAAAAGGAGCAGGATTTGGTCAAGTAGTCAAGGGGCCGTAAACTAAGGAGAGGCGGTTTTATAGCCGCCTCTCCTTTATATATTGCCTCTAGGTGGGTACATGGAACACGAAGCAAGGGGAGTTTCGGACGATTTATCCAGAACACATCTGCTTGAACCAAACGTCTAATACGTGGAAGCCGGCCTGGACGCGGAACTCTCAGGCCGGCTTTTTAAGCAAAGACGATATGGACGGAATGAAAACGTCCGCCGAGGGGAATTAAACGAACGATCCATTCTCCCCAGTCCAGTTGCGCATTTCTTTTGGTATGGCGTGAGCGGGGTTATATATCCACAATCGTGACTCCATTTTCCCCCTCGCCGAAAGTTCCGAGCCGGTAGGATTTGACCGACGGATGGGTGCGTAGATGGGCGTGGATGGCATTTCGCAGAGCCCCTGTGCCCTTGCCGTGAATGATCGTGATCTGCCCAAGTCCCGACATAACCGCATCGTCGATAAACCGGTCTACCTCAAG
>USDZ01000201.1 GCA_900553525.1 uncultured Oscillospiraceae bacterium | reverse complement strand
GGACAGGGTCCGTCCGATCTGCAGCGGGGTGAGAAGCCCGTGAAAACAAGGCTCGTCAAAGACCACGCCGATCTGCTGTTTGATCGCCGTCTCCTCGCTCCGGTTATCCATCCCCAGCACCTGGATCGTCCCCTCATCCCGTTGGATGAGGCCGAGAATCAGTTTGATGGTGGTGGATTTCCCCGCGCCGTTCGCGCCTACCAGGCCGGTGATGGTGCCCGCCTCCACCCGGAAATCCGGGATATCCAACAAAAAATCGCCGTACCGCTTTTTCAGTCCGGTCAACTGCAAGGCATAGCTCATGGCGTTTCCTCCTGTTCTGTAGAACCCGCGCCCGGGCCCGATTCGTCGTAAAACAGCCCGGCGACCTGCATCATCTCGTCCCGCGTGACACCGCCCATCCGGGCAGCCGCGGCGGCTGCGGCCAAATACTCTTCCATCCGCCGCCGGTGCTCCTCCCGCAGCAGCTCCCAGTTCGCCGCGGCGACAAAGCTGCCCCGGCCCGGTACCGTGACCACGAAGCCCTCCCGCTCGAGTTCCTCGTAAGCGCGTTTGGTGGTGATCAGGCTGATACGCAGTTCTTTGGCGAGCAGCCGCATGGAGGGAAGCGCTTCACCCTCCGCCAGTTCTCCCGCCAGAATGGCGCTCTTGACCTGGGTGACGATCTGCTCATAAATCGGGGTGTCCCCCTCGTTTCGTATGATGATGTTCACCCGATCACCTCGACTTTCGTGCTTACTGTATATATAGTATATATACAGTAAGTTCATTTGTCAAGAGGGAAATGCTGAAAAATGAGGGGACAATGGAACAAGGCCGCTGCAAAATGCCTTTTGCAGCGGCCTTGTTCGCGTGTATTGGTTCTTATTTTTCCAGATTTCCCATCCTTTCCAGATTGTAAAGATCGAGTTCTTCCGTACTTTTTGCCTCTGTCACGATCTTCTATCAAAGCCGGATTCGGAAAACAAGGCGTCATAGAATTTTACATTTTCTTTCAGGGAAGTCAGCTTGGCTACCGTATCCAGATAAAAATCCGCCCTCATGAAAGCCGGTCTTCGGCTGCGAAACACGGCATTGGCAAAGGCATCCATAAGGTTTCGACTGAAAAACGGCCGGGCCTCATGCCTTGAACGCCGCAGGGCCGGACGGCTCCTGCGGTGAAGGGGGTTCGGCCTGGAGCCAGTCCCGGCTGCGGTCCACCGCCCGATGCCAGCGGGAAAGAAGGAACTGCCGTTTGTCCTCCGGCATGGAAGGCTCGAATCGCTGTTCCATCTCCCAGCCCCGCCGCAGTTCCTCCGGCCCCGACCAGATCCCGACCGCCAGCCCCGCCAGCAGGGCGGCGCCGAGGGCGGTGGTCTCGGTCACCCGGGGGCGCAGGACGGGACGGTCCAGCATATCGGCCTGGAACTGCATGAGAAAACGGTTGGCCGACGCACCGCCGTCCACTTTCAGGGCGGCCATGTCCAGGCCGGCATCGGCTGTCAAGGCATCCATCAGGTCGCGGCACTGGTAGGCGATGGATTCGAGGGCGGCCCGGATGATATGGTCGCGCCCGGTTCCCCGCGTCAGCCCGAACAGACTGCCCCGCGCGTACATGTCCCAATACGGCGCGCCCAAACCGGTAAAAGCGGGCACAAGCACCACCCCGCCGCTATCCGGCACCCGGGCGGCGAAAAACTCGCTGTCCGCCGCCCTCTCGATGAGGCCCAGTTCATCCCGCAGCCATTGGACCACCGCGCCTCCCATGAACACGCTGCCTTCCATGACATACCCCGGCCGGTCGTCGGTCCCCGCCGCCAGGGTGGTGATCAGACCGTGCCGGCTCAGACGGAATTCCCGCCCGAGATGCATCAGCAGGAAACAGCCGGTGCCGTAGGTGTTCTTGACATCCCCTTTTTCAAAACAGGCCTGACCGAACAGGGCCGCCTGCTGGTCCCCCGCCGCCGCCGCGATGGGGATTTCACACCCTTCCACCTCCACAGTGCCGAAAAGATGGGAAGAAGGGTATACTTTCGGTAACATACATCTTGGAATATCCAATTCGTATAGAATATTGTCGTCCCAATCCAGGTTTCGGATGTTGAACAGCATGGTGCGGGAGGCGTTGGTGTAGTCGGTGGCGTGGACCTTTCCTCCCGTCAGACGCCAGATCAGCCAGGTGTCCACCGTGCCGAAGAGCAGCTCTCCCCGTCTGGCCCGTTCCCGAGCGCCGGGGATGTTGTCGAGCAGCCATTTGAGTTTGGTAGCGGAAAAATAGGCGTCGATGAGCAGGCCGGTGTTTTCCCGGACATATCCCTCGCACCCGTCCGCCTTCATCTGCTCGCACTGGGGCGCTGTCCGGCGGCACTGCCACACGATGGCGTTGTGGATGGGGCGGCCGGTGGCCTTGTCCCAGACCACGGCGGTCTCCCGCTGGTTGGCGATGCCGATGGCGGCCACCTCAGCGGCCGATACGCCGGTATCCCGCAGGACACGGCAGAGAACCTCCCGCTGGGAGCCGTAAATCTCCTCCGCGTCGTGTTCCACCCAGCCCGCCTGAGGATAGAGCTGAGGCAGGTCTTTCTGCGCGCACCCCACCATCCGCCGTTCCGAGTCGAACAGAATGGCACGGGAACTGGTGGTGCCCTGGTCCAGGGCCAGAATATACGGTTTCATCCATGCCGCCTCCTTCCGAAATGAGACGGAACTCCCCGGCCCGCCGGAATCCGGCGGCGGGCGTTCATAAAAACCAGATCGCGGGATCGGTGGAGGATATGGCCGCCGCGCCTGCGT
>USDZ01000200.1 GCA_900553525.1 uncultured Oscillospiraceae bacterium | reverse complement strand
GGTTCGGGGCTGTTGTGCGGAGGGTGAGTGCCTGCACCTCGACCGGGAGTGCGCGCCGTCCCTCGAGGGCGACCGTCACGCACGTGCCGGGTTCGCTCCGGCGGTTGCTGAGGAAGAGGGAGCTCGGATCGGGCACTTCGGCGATGCCGTCGCCGGTCGTGTCCACACCGGGCGCCACGTCGTAGGGATAGATCCGCACGATGTTCCGCAGCGCACTGTCGCACTGCAGGGAGAGGTATTCCTTGTAATTATCGACGTTGAAGACCGCCTTGGCCGTGTCCACCACCCGCCACATGACGGCGATCCCGATTTCCACCGGATTGCCCAGGCAGTCGTTGATCTTCTGCCGGTTGTTGTTGAGGGTCATGATTTTCAGGGAGATTTTTTTGTTAACGAATTCCACATTGGCCCCGGCCTGGGCCGCGAGGACAATGGATTTCCGGGCGGCGCCGTCCACGTCGCCGCTCTGGCTGAGATGGGTCTTGGCCGCGGGATTGACGCCGGTGCAAAACGGGTTGACGTAATAGAACCCGTCGCTTTTCAGGGTCCCCACGTATTTGCCGAACAGGGTCAGGACCAGCGCCTCCTGCGGTTTGAGCACCTTGAGTCCCAGGAAAGGGATCCAGCCGACCAGCAGCCAGACCGCGCAGACGATAAGCAGCAAGAGGGAGGCCGCCGATGCGCCATCCTCCACCAGGATACAGCCGAACACAAACCCTACAATCGCCGCCAGATACAGAAGTATGGACAGGAGCAGGACCGCCATACCATTTTTCTTGTTCCTGAGTACTTTTTCCTGCATATCGGACGCCTCCTCCAAAATGATATTAAAATCATATCATTTAGATATTCTTTTGTCAATATCCTGACGAAAAAAAGGTACTGGCGCAAAAGAATTCCTTTTGCGCCAGTACCATGAAAACCCCTTGCGGACCAGCAATGGAGGCCGGCTTTTCCTGATTTTACCTAATGGACAGCATAGGCAGCGGCCCCCGGGAACCGGGGCGGGATCAATCGAAAAGGGGAATCCCCTTGTCCGTCAAAACCTGCTGCACCGCTCCGGGATCCAGCCGGCGGGGGGAAAGTCCCTGTTCGACGGAAAGCGCGGCGGCGACGCCGGCCGCTTCTCCTATCGCCATGCAGATATTCATGACCCGGTAAGAGGAATGGGCCTTGTGAGTTCCCGAGATGCAGCGTCCCGCCGCCAGCAGGTTCTCGATCCCGCGGGGAAGAAAACAGCGATAGGGAATGTCGTAGGGCTGGGTGGCTCGCGCCGCGTCCAGGTCTTCGGCCTGACCTCCGCCCGCGGGGTTGTGGGTATCGAAGCAGAAATTGGCCCGGTGAACCATCACATCGGGGAAGGTCCGTCCGGCGGAGATATCGTCTTCGGTCAGGGTGTAATCCCCTTCGATCCGCCGGGTTTCGCGGAAACCGGGGAAATCGGCGCTGTCCAGGATGAAGGCGTTTTCAAAGCCGGGGATCCGGCGGCGCAGGAAATCGACCACCTGCTCCATCTGTTCCCGCAGCGCCAGGTCGGCCGCCGCGATATCGGCCGTGCGCACCCCATTGACCCGGCAGAGCTGGGTCGCGTTGACCAGCCTTTCCCCGGCTTTTCCGCCTCCGTACAGGCGGACGATGGTGACATCGGGAGGCAGCTCACCGTTCCGGCTGGCCTCCTCGCACATCGCCAGATAGCTCTGCCCGTTGATGAGGGTGTCGTCCGACTCGTGGGTGCAGGTGAGGTCGGAATCCACACCGCCGATGGTGAAGAGAATGGAGGCGGGCTGGGTCAGCCCGTCCGAGGTCCGCCCGACGGTGTAGGGAACCCCGGCCAGGGCGCAGAGCGCCCCGTCCCCGGTGGCATCTACCGCTACCCGGCAGGGGAGCAGTTCCAGCCCCTGCGGCGTGGATACCACGACGCCGCAGACCTGGTTTCCCTCCATTTGGAGATCCACCGCCTGGGTTTGCAGGTACAGGGCGACGCCCGCCTGATCCACCCATTCGGCCAACGTGCGTTTCGCGTCTTCCACGCTGTGCGGGCGGCATTCCCCGCCCGTGCCGAGCCGTTCGCCGACCTCGTCCTTCAGCGTGCCGTTGGGAATCACCCCCATCGAGGTGGTGATATGCCCGAGGGTAAGATTTCCCCCCACCGCGCCGAACCGTTCGAGCAGCGCCGTGCGCGCGCCCTGCCTGGCGGCCGCGACTGCGGCGCACAGGCCCGCCGGCCCGGCTCCGGCCACGATCACGTCGAATGCCGGTCCCACAGGGATCTCCCGGTTGTATGTATAAAGCTCCATTCCATCCGCCTCCTTTATCAAGAACGACTATATCACGAATCCGCCCGGATCACAAGGGGCGGGGATAAACTTTGCAAATCGGGACGCCGGGTTCCTCAAACCCGAAACGGCGCCTATCGCCGTTTCGGGCTTTCCCGGACCGGCACCACGTCCCGGAACACCGCCCGATGGCGGCGGGACAGGGGTTTGTCCAGGTGCTGACAGCCGAAAAACCACCGGTCGTAATCCACATACTCTTCCAGTTGGTTGAAATACACGTTCAGCCCATCAAGCCGCGCCTCCCGGCTTTCCATCAGGCCCCGGCATTTCCCGGACGGCTCGTGGGTGAGAATGTAATTGACCTTTTTCCCGGCCCCTATCAGGATTTCCAGTCCGTGACGCATTTCGGCCGGAGTGGGCATCTCTTCCTCCCACCAGGTGCCGGCGGCGGCCCGCAGTTCGCGGTCGGGGCTTTCGCCGCCTCCAAAGGTGAAGTAGGT
>USDZ01000199.1 GCA_900553525.1 uncultured Oscillospiraceae bacterium | reverse complement strand
TGCCGACAGCGGTTTTTGGAAAGGGCTGATGGCTCGCTGTTTGCTTCCCTTTGCCGCCTCCGGCCGGAAAAAGGCGGCGAGGGAAAAGCCGGAGATGGAGGCTGTGATGGCGGACAGTATGCGTCGGCAGGCGGAATTAGAACGAGCTGGGACACTTTCCATCGATGCGGCGGCTGAGCCGACCGCGCGTATGCTGGCCTATTTGGCGGGCCTTGCGGGACGGGATAAGCGCGAAAAGCGGATTCTCGACCGGTTTGGTTACTGCCTGGGCCGTTGGATTTATCTGATCGACGCGGCGGATGATTTGGAAGAGGATCTGCATAGCGGCAGCTATAACGCCTTTGTTCTTTCCCGTCATTTGACCGCTGGAGATACCGACGCGCTGAAAGAAACCAAAATATACGCTGAAGGGTCGCTGAATGCGTCGCTGGCGGAGTGCATCGCGGCATATAATTTGCTGGACATTCGGCGCTTTGACGGTATTCTGCGCAATGTTTTGGAACTCGGTATGCCTAACGTGCAAAAACAAACGCTGTTTGGCGATCCGAAATCGAAAGACGATAAAGGCAGAAAGCGAGAGGACCTGAATTATGACTGATCCCTATCAGGTGTTGGGCGTTCAACCGAGCGCCACCGATGACGAGGTGAAAGCCGCCTATCGGGAACTGGCCAAAAAATATCATCCCGATCATTATAACGATAACCCGCTCTCCGATCTTGCGCAGGAAAAGATGCAGGAGATCAACGAAGCCTATGATACGATAATCCGGATGCGCCGCCAGGGGGGGCCGTCTCAGGAAGCGTCGTCTCCCCGGGGAGGCGGTTCCTCCCGCTTCATGGATATCCGGAACCTCATACGCAGCGGACGGGTGACGGACGCGGAAACCCTTCTCGACGGCATCCCCGGCAATTCGCGGGATGGGGAGTGGTATTTTCTGAAGGGGAGCGTTCTGTTTAAAAAAGGATGGCTTGACGACGCTTACAACCATTTTTCCACTGCGGTTCGGATGGAACCGGGCAATTTGGAATACCGGCAGGCCCTAAACCAGATGGAAATGCGGCGTCAGAACGGCGGATACCGTGCCGGGCGCCAGAACATGGGCGGATGCACCGCCTGCGACGTCTGCAACGGTCTAATCTGTGCGGACTGCTGCTGTGAATGTATGGGCGGCGACTTGATCCGCTGCTGTTGACATGTTGACAGGAAATTGGTTTCACTTCGCCGGTTCTCGGCCGGAAAGGTTTGATGGCGCTCCATGAAGCATAGTCGAAAAATCGCATTAGGGGGTCTTCTTGCGGCCTTATCCCTCGTCTGTATGCTTCTGACGATTTTTCCTTTTGCCGATTACGCCCTGCCTGCGTTGGCGGGGGTCCTTCTTATTCCCATCGTTCTCGAAAGCGGTGTAAAATGGGGCTTTATGGTGTACGCCGTTGTGGGAATCCTCAACGCGATTCTAACTCCTTCTCTTGAAGCCAAGGTTTTATTCATCGCGTTTTTCGGTTATTATCCGGTTCTTAAGGCCCTCATTGAACGAATCCCTTCTCGTGTCTTGGAATGGGTGGTCAAGCTTCTGGTATTTAACGGTACGATGGTTGCCGCATATGCACTCATGTTATATGTGTTCGCTCTGCCGGCCGACAGCCTGGAGTTGTTCGGTGTTCAGGTCCCTTTGATTCTTTTGGGACTCGGAAACATCGTTTTCGTCATTTATGATGTTGCGGTGACCAATCTCATCACCATGTATCAAAACATGCTGCGCCCAAAACTCATACATATATTCCGTATCTGACGTGGACAGCCGGGCGCTGTCCATGTTGTCCCTTGTTTGCAGGAGTGAGGATTTCCGCTTGCAATTTCGGCGTAAAAGCATTACAATACGAGAGGATTACGCCACGGCATTCGGAAGGGTTGGATGGTCTTGAAGACGAATTTGATTGCGCATATCACCCGGCAGATGGCGGGCTTTTCAAAGGGGCAGAAGCGTATTGCCCAATATATACTCGAACATTATGACACAGCCGCGTTTATGACGGCTTATCGTCTGGGAGAAACCGTTGGGGTGAGTGAATCCACGGTGGTCCGTTTTGCGGCGGAACTGGGTTTCGAAGGATATCCTCAGCTTCAGAAAGCCATGCAGGAACTCATCCGAAGCAAGCTGACTTCCGTGCAGCGGGTGGAGGTTACCCGGGCCCGCATGGAGGATGGCGAGGTGTTGGACAACGTGATGTCCTACGACATGGCCAATATCCGCCAAACGCTTGAGGAATTGCCACGCGATGTGTTCGACCGGGCGGTGGACGCCTTGGTGAATGCCCGCAAAGTCTATATTTTCGGGGCGGGAAGCTGCCGTGCCCTTGCCAACTTCGCCGCCTATTATCTGAAACTGCTCTTGCCGGATATCCATCTGGTGTATACTTCCAGCGAAACCGAAATCCTGGAAGAACTCATTCATATCAGCGAGGAGGACACCATCGTTGGAATCAGTTTTCCACGCTATTCCAGCAAGGCGGTCAAAACCCTGCATTTCGCCCATTCCCGGAATGCCAAGGTCATAGCGATCACCGATAGTCTGCTGTCTCCTATCGCGGATTTTGCCTCTTATTTGCTGCTGGCCCACAGCGACATGGCGACCATCGTCGATTCGCTCGTGGCGCCGTTGAGCATACTCAATGCATTGATTGTAGCGGTATCTCTCAGGAGAATGGAGCAGAACCGGGAAACGCTCAACGAACTAGAGGGCTTGTGGGAAACCTATCAGGTTTATCAGCCGTTTGAGAAAGCGACGGACGGGGTATGACGGCGCGGGACGGGAAACCGGACGCCGGTGTCGTTGTGGTCGGCGGCGGAGCGGCGGG
>USDZ01000198.1 GCA_900553525.1 uncultured Oscillospiraceae bacterium | reverse complement strand
ATCCGGTACATGCACCATTCGTACTCCCGGATCAGCGACTCGGCGCTCTCCAAAACCGCGGGGCTGGGCGAACAGGCGGGCAGACGGCCGTCAAAATATTTCTGTGCGGTGTAAAAGCAGGAACGGACCAGGCGGTTATACACATTGGTGAGGATATTGCCCTCCACCAGGGTGGCGTCGAACCCGTCCTGCCCCTGCATGACGGATTTCGGGGTGAAGCTGACGCTGCGGCTGGCCAGCGCCATGTGCGCGAAATGCATCCGCAGCTGTTCCGCCGTGTAGTGGTTCAGCAGATCGATGGCCCTGGGCGGCTTGTCCGCGCTGGAACTGCTGGCTTTTTTCTTGCCGTAAAAGACGTGGCGGTTGGGCACGATCACGGGCAGATGGGGCGCACCCCCCCGGCCGGACAGCGCGTGCAGGGCCATGAACAGCCCCATTTCGGCGACGGCATAGAAATAGATGTTGTCTTCTCCGATAAACTGGTAGACCTGTGCGTCGGGGTCGGTCCACCAGCGGGTCCATTCCTCCTCAGGACGGCCGTGCTGTCGCAGGCAGGCCCGGCAGAAAGAGATCGGGGCCCAAAGCGATTCGGGCCACACCCAGAAGGTCAGGCCGGAAATTCCCTCTTTTTCCGGGACGGGGATGCCCCACTCCACGTTTCCCGACAGACGGAAGGGGACCAGGGTCTTGCCCGTACGGTAACGGACGCCGTGTTCCTTGAGGACGCGGCAGGCCTGCTCCCGGTTGGCCAGCGAGGAAAAGACCAGCGCCGTGGAGGTCTTGTGGGGGTCGGCGTCGCAGGTATGCGCCGGCAGTTCGGCGCGAAAGCCCTCTACCGTTTCCATATCCTCGTTTTTGACGTAAATCATGGGGTCCTTGAGGAATTCGTCGATGACGTTGACCAGGCTTTGGCGGCAGTCTTCCCGGAGCCGAAGCTCGTTCTGCCGGTCTTTGAGGGCCTGGGAAAAGCGTTCCAGATCGAAATACCAGTTCCGCACCATTCTTAAAGACGGGGTTTTACCGGTGGTGACGCTTACGGGGTGGATCAGTTCATTCGGACTGTACTGATGCCCAAGGGAGCATTCGTCGGCGTACGCGGTTTCCGACCGGCATCCGGCGATGGGGCATCGCCCCGTCACCTGGCGGCCGTTGAGATAGCTGCCGGATTCTTCGTCGTAAAACTGCTGGACCTCCTCGAGACGGAGATACCCCCCCTCATACAGGCGGTTGAAGACATCGGCCGAGATCCGGCGGTGGATGTCCCCCGCCTCACCCAGCGCCGACGCAGCGAACATATCCAGGCTGATCCCATAGGCGTCGAGGGTCTCCTGCTGGCGGGCGTGGTTGGCGGCGAGATAATCCTGGATGGTGCCGTCGAACCCGTTTTGTTTCTGATCCCGGTAGCTGATCTCGATCGCGGAACCATAACAGTCGGTCCCGGAGACAAACATCACCTGGTCCGGGCCAATCCGGTCGCGCAGAAACCGAGCGTAAACATCCGCATGGATGAACACCCCGCCCACATGCCCGAAATGCAGTTCCTTATTCCCATAGGGCATACCGCTGGTGACAACGGCGCGTTTGGGGAAAACCGGCCGTCCGTCTTGTGAGTTCAATCGCACCGTCTCCTTTGACCCTGTATCGATCCAATTCATAGGTAATATGGGTGATTTTCGGGCCATCTATACTTCTTTCTATCATACCATAGTCCCGCCGTTCCTGCAAGACTTTCCCATCCGCGCGTGCCGCCTGTATATTTTTCTCCCTCCGGCGCACCCTAAACGAGAACGGGGGAATGCGGATGAAAAACACGGGAAAAAGCCTGGTGACCGGGGCGCTTGCGGGACTGGCCAACGGATTGTTCGGATCGGGGGGCGGCCTATTCCTGGTGCCGTTGTTTACCAAGTGGCTGGGGATGGAGCAGCGAAAGGCCTTCGCCACATCGGTGGCGGTGATTCTGCCCCTGTCCGCGGTGTCGCTGGCGGTCTTCGTCCTGAAAGGCGGGCTGGATTTTATGGCTGCGCTGCCTTATCTGATCGGAGGGCTGGCGGGCGGTATCCTGTCCGGGCTGGTGTTTCAAAAAGTGCCGGTGACCCTGCTCCGCCGGGCGTTTGGACTTCTCATCCTCTACGGCGGCGTCAAGGCGCTGTTTTTGTTATGACCTGGACCTGGATTGTCGGCCTGCTGGCGGGCCTTGTTACCGGAGTGATCAGCGGCTTCGGCATCGGCGGGGGTTCTCTGCTCATCCTCTACCTGACCGCCTGCGCGGGAATGGATCAATACACCGCCGGCGGCGTCAATCTGCTGTATTTCCTGTTCTGCGCCCCCGCCGCCCTGATTTCCCATATCAAAAACAAGTTGGTAGATTGGAAAACGGTGCTGTTCTGCACCCTGACCGGTACGGCGTCGTCGATAGGCGCGGCTTTTGCCGCTGCCGCCATCGATGTGGGGCTTCTGCGCCGCCTGTTCGGCGTTCTGCTGCTGTATATCGGGCTCAAGGAACTGTTCTGCAAATCCCCCAAAAAAGACGGAGATGGCGCGGGCGCCAGCGGCCGGACGGCGGGACATGGCCAGAGCTGACGCGCCCCGTCGAAAACAGCCCGGACGTGAAACCGTCCGGGCTGTTTTTAGCTATATGAGGGGGAGCGGGCAACAGACTGTTGAAAAAGCCTATACGGCCCCGTTCTTTGACCATTCCCCGGTTCCAAGGGCAAAGCCCGGACGATTTCCGGATCGCCGGTCAGATCCGGCCGCCGCGGATTCCGGAAAGAGCGGCACCGCTTTCACCGCCCCCACATACACTGGAAGGAAAGGGGGTGACATGTATGTTTACCTTCGGTTCCAAGGCTGTCTCTTATACAATCTCCGAGCCCACGAGACGGACTCCTATCTCGTATGCCGT
>USDZ01000197.1 GCA_900553525.1 uncultured Oscillospiraceae bacterium | reverse complement strand
CCGGGCGGTGAGCCGGTCCCGGTCCTCCCGGGCCGTTTCGGCGTCCTCGTCCCGGGCGGAGGCGTATCCGGTTTGCCAGCGGGACTTTTCGGCCTCATATAGCCGCTTGGCCAGGGTTTCGTTGCCGCCGCACTCGCCCAGGATGGATTGATACAGCAGATTGTCCTGGCTTTTGGCCAGGCCGTCCGCCATCTCCTGGAGGCTGATGTGGTTGGCGGCTGCGAGGTAGCGGAGTTTGTCCAGCGCCGGGGTCAGTTCGTCGTATTTCAGGCCTTTCTGCGCCAGCGTCCGGGCTTCCTCCAGGGTGAGCAGGCGGCTTTGATGGTTGTACCGCACCGGTATGGTGACCGGCGGCGCTCCATCTGCATCCGCCTGCCCGGCTTCGACGACATGGCTGTCGCTCCCAAGGGCCTCCGGCCCCGGCTCCCCGCTGTTCTCCGCGGTGGCCGCCGGTTCCGCGTCTCCTTTGGAAAACGCGCCTCCCGTCGGTTGTGCCGTATCCGCCCCTGCCGCTTCCGCGGCGGGTTCAGCGGTGGCTTGGATTTCGGCTTCCGCCTCTGGTTGGGCGGTCGCCGTCCAGGTGTCTGGCATACGGTTTGCTCCTTTCGCTTAAGGCCGGTCCCTGCCCGGGACGGATACCGCCCGGGGCAGGGACCGACAACCCCATTCGATACCGGCGGGATTGGGGGTTCATCCTTCATACCGCATCGGGCATTTGCGCAGGCAAATGCAATGGGCCGGGAAGATGCGCCGGTTTTATGGCGGCGTTGACAAGGCCAGCCCCTACTGGTCAGAGCCTAGCCCGGCCAGGCCCTACTGGTCAGGGCCTAGCCTGCCCTGTCCACCCTGATCAGGCCGTCTTTGTCTGCCCCGGGGCAATACCGGCTTTGCCGGTATTGCGGGTGGCGAGGCCAAATTTACGTCGGTATCCGACTTAGTCAGGGACCGGCCCTCTGTTCCATCCCCTCATAATTTAAAAAATTCTCCCATTCCCGCCTGGCCTGAGCCGCCAGACGATCGTCGCCCCGTTCCGGCGGACCCGCCTTCCTCCGCTTTTGAGGAGGACGGACCCGCCGCCCGGCCAAATACCCGCCGAAAAAAGCCGCCAGGCTCCACCCGGCGGTCATCAAAATCGCTGTCAGCACGGTCATCGATCATCCCGTTCCTTTCTTTCTGTGGAGGCCGGACCCGGCGTTCAACCGTCCCATCCTCCCCGCATATCCTGTGCGCTCACCCCGTCGGTTTGGGGGCGTTGACGCTCCGGCGGCGCCGCGATGCGGCGCCGGATAAACGGCTCCATCGCATACCGCATCGCGTCCATCAAATGGTTGTCCGCGTCCCTCGGCCGGTTGGTAGCCCGGCCGTCCACCGGATCCTTTTCCCAGGCATACCCGCCGATTTCAGAGGCAAACTGTACGCACCGGGGATGGATCAGAATCCGGTAATCCTGGATATATTGAATCCCGCTGCGCACACTGTCCCGGCCCTTGGCGGCGGGCCGGATTCCTTTCAGCCCGAGAAACCGCAGCTCATCGTTGCTTTTCGGCTCGGCGCTGTCGGCGATGATCCGTTCCTTGGCATACCCCTTTTCCACGATCCGCCGATAGAGCTCCCGGTTGGTCAGTCCTCGTTCATACAGCTCGTCATAAACGAACAGCAGCCGCTTGAGCGGATGCACCATCCCGCAGAACAAGGCGGTCGGATCGTTGGTATAGCCGTAATCCAGGCCGAACGCCGTCCTGACCATCGGGATTTTCCGCACCTTGTCCGGATCGAACGCCCGGATCTCCCAGCGCTCATACACCAACCCCTCGGCGATCCCCCAGTTGCCCAGCCCGGCCACCGCGTACCGGCGCGGATTTTCCCGCCGCATCCGTTCATACAGGGCCAGGTCGGCCTTGTCCAGAAACTCGTTGCACCGGTAATCGGTGGTAAAACACACCGTGTCGTCGCCGGGCGTGTCGAAAAAGCGCCGTTTGAGCCAGTGCCGTTCGCTCCAGGGATTGAAGGTCAAGGTGGTCTGCTTGAAAAGGGGCGGGGGAACCCGGCCCCGCGGCACCGAGAGATCCAGCAGATCGAAATCCTCCTCGCTGCCGATTTCATAAGCCTCCTCGACCCAGACCCAGCACAGATGCCCCGAGGGCACCGTTGTGGAGGCCAGTTTCAAGGGATCGTCCATCCCGCGGAAAAGGATTTTCTGCCCGGTGGGGAGATAGGTCATCTCCAGGGGGGCGGTGGTGGATTTCCAGTAAGAGGCGACTCCCAGCCGCTCGGCCGCCCAGTTGAGCTGGGCGAAAGTCGAGGTGCGGTGGGTATCCCCGACCTTGCGCACCACCAGAAGGTTGGAGCCGGGATACTGCATGATCCGGACGATAAAGTTCAGGGCGGCGGTGGCGGATTTTTTGGACGCCTTGCCGCCCTTGAGCACCCGGTAGCGGGCCTTGCACCGCCAGAAATCGCCGTATCCGCCCCCCACGATATCGGGCAGATAGATTTTACGCGAGGTCTTCGTCACCGCAGATCACCACCGGAACCGTGCCGGAAACCGACACATTGCTGGTAAACCCGCCCGCGGCCTTGGCCCGGGCCTCCGAGGCTTTGAGCCGGTCCTTGATATCGGCGGTTTCATCCCGCATCACACGGGTCCAAAATTCGTTGATTTCCCGCATATCGGCGACGCGGGGAGAGGCCAGCACCTCGTCCCGGTCCCGGATGTGTTCGGCCAGACGGCGGCGGTTTTTCGCGCCAATGTTCTGAAAGACATGGGCGCTTGACGCGCGGTATCCGGCCAGCCGGGCCGCTTCGGCGGCGGAGTGCCCTTGTTTGAAAAAATCGATCCAGGCTTTCTGTTTGTCGGTCATGCCGTCCCCTCCTTTCCGGACCGGAATGGGCCGTCTGCTCCCCCCCCCCCGTCC
>USDZ01000196.1 GCA_900553525.1 uncultured Oscillospiraceae bacterium | reverse complement strand
GGGCAGCATCTGGTCAGCGTGGTCACCGGGTTCCGCGGATCCGGCACCGGCGCCCGGGGCCGGGATTTGATTTTGCCGGAAGGCCAATATGCGGAAATCAAAACCTGCTCCCGCGTGGACCAGCTCGGCTCCTGCGGCGACTGCGGGGCCGCCGTTTCCAGCATTGAGGAACGATGCCCCTCCTGCGGATCGGACCATATCCAGCGGAAAGAGGATTCCAAATGGCTCATCGGCATCCGCCATGACGAGGAGTTCTCCCGGATTTTGGAACCGGCGTGTTATTATTTTGTCCTGTTTGAAAACCAGGGGGGCGCCGCCGACGTGACGGTCTCCATCTGGCAGGCTGACCCGAAAACCAAGGGGTTCGCCTATATGCTGATGGATTATTATCTGAATATCCGGTCGGCGTCCAAATCCAAGGCGCCGCTCGATCTGTGCCCCTATCAGTTGAAATTCTACCTGACCGGTCCGAAGCGGATCTACCGCGCGGTCATCCGCAGGGATAACCGGATCGAAACCTCCATTTTCCCTGGAAACGGCCGGGAATATATCGACGAATTGCCGGCCCTGCCCGCGTTTGAGAAAGCGACCACGCTGAAAAAGGACTACCTGACGGATTTGATCCGCCAGGCGGTCCCGGAAGCCCGCACCTCCAGGAAAAACAAGCGGGAACTGCTGACCATTTTGGAGGACTACCGCACCCGGGCCGGTCTAGAAAACGCGGAGCTCTGCGATTTTCTGGCCTCCGGGGTTTACCGGCCCCGGCTGCGGGCCGTTCGGGAGCAGATCCCTTCGTCTTTCCTCGCCGCATACCCGGAACTCGACGAGGAGGCGGCCGGAACAGAATAGGCTCTCTCCCGTCCGGTGTGAAATCCGCGGGATTGTCATCCCGGCCCCCGACGACAGGGCCGGATATGTTGTGATTGTAAAAAACGCTCCGACGGCTGTCGGAGCGTTTTTTGAAACGCCTTATTCCTCTTTCGCAATCGACGTCAAGGCCCAGCCGTCCGCCGTCTTGACCACGGTATAAAGCTGTGCATAGGTCGCCTGGTCGGCAGTGGGCGGGATTTCGTTGCCGTTGTCATCGATCGCAATGTCCTGATTGGACACATAGGCCACCCGGACGGTCACGGTGTCCCCTTTCTGCTTCAGGGTGTCCAAAACCGGCACATAGTTCGATGACACGGTGGTAAAGGGCACGTGGTAGCAGCCGTTTTCAGGATCATATTCGAACGCGAAGCCCTGGTTATCCTCTTCGATGCTGTGATGGTTGGGCAGGGCATCGGGGCCGAACAGATGGCGGTAAGAGGCTTCGATTTCCTCAATCGGAATCAGCAGGCGGTATTCCTCGTCTTCGGGATACAGGCTGGTCTCATCGTTTTCTCGATACTGGCGGACCTGTTCCGCCGTGGTGATCCGCCAGATCGCCGCGAGGAGGAGGGCGTCCTGCTGTTCGTCGTTGATGTTGGTAAAGGGGGAGGGGCAGTACTGCATGACGGGGAGCAGGAAATCGCTCAGTTCTTTGCGCAGGGCGGTGTCGTCCTGGGATTTCTGGATAGCGTTGATCCCTGTGAGAATCAGGGACACGACTCCGACGGCAGCCAGCACCAGCACCAGAAATCCCAGCGGCGCCGCGTACCACAGCCGCCCTTTCCGCCGCCCGTGTTTGGTATAGCGGGAAGAGCGGATGGGCGCTATTGTATCGTCTTCCGGCATGGCCAGCGCGGCCAAGCTCTCTCCGCTCGGCAAAGCGCCCCCGGCGGTGTCCGCCGCTTTTCCGCCCATCTTTTCATCCTTATCCGTGGGAGGAATGGACGCGGAGATTTTCGGCCCGGCGGAGGATTCCGGTGACCGGCGCCGCGCAGGGATGCGCGGCCCTTCATCCGGGAGGTTCGGCTTCGGAAGAGACGCAGTCTCCGACTCTGGATTTTTCAGGGGGGCGGCCGGTGTGGTATCCGCCGGTTTCGGGGTGGATGTTTCCGAAGGGACAGCGGGCTGCCGACGATCGCGGCTGCCCGGCGTCGGGGTTTCCACCCGTTTCCAGTCGCTCATGGGGTTGGCCTCCTTTTCAGCGGATCTGTCCGTTGCCGACCACGATGTATTTGGTGGTGGTCAGTTCTCGTAGCCCCATCGGGCCGCGGGCGTGAAGTTTCTGGGTGGAGATGCCGATCTCCGCGCCCAGCCCGAATTCGGCGCCGTCGGTGAAACGGGTGGAGGCGTTGAGATAGACGGCGGCGGCGTCCACCCGATTCAGAAAGGCCTCGGCGGCGGTCGCGCTGTCGGTGACGATGCATTCGCTGTGGCCGGTGCCGTACTGGGCGATATGGGTCAGCGCGTCTTCGAGGGAATCCACCACCCGGACCGCCAGAATATAATCGAGATATTCCGTCGCCCAGTCCTCTTCGGTGGCGGCGGTGGTTTCCATATCCCGCAGAATGGCGGCCGCCCGGGGACAGCAGCGCAGTTCGACATGATGCTCCCGCATACCGGCAGCGATGACGGGCAGCGCCCGTTCCGCAATCGCCGCGTGGACGAGCAGCGTCTCGGCCGCGTTGCACACCGACGGGCGGGAGACCTTGGCATTGACGGCGATGGACGCCGCCATCTCCACATCGGCGTCTTGATCGACATAGATATGACAGTTGCCGGTGCCGGTCTCGATGACCGGGACGGTGGCGTTCTGTACCACCGAGCGGATCAGGCCGGCGCCGCCCCGGGGGATGAGCACGTCGAGGTATTCGTTCATCCGCATCATGGAAGAGGCGGTTTCCCGGGAGGTGTCTTCGAGAAGCTGCACCGCGTCGGCGGGCAGTCCCCCGGCCGTGAGGCCTTCCCGGATGGCCGCCGCGATGGCGATATTGGCGCGGATCGCCTCTTTGCCCCCTCTGAGAAGCACGGCGTTCCCCGCTTTTAGGC
>USDZ01000195.1 GCA_900553525.1 uncultured Oscillospiraceae bacterium | reverse complement strand
GTGATGTAGGCGCTGATTTAATTGTAGGCTCTCTGATTAAGAATCCCGGCGGCGGTATCGCGGAAAACGGAGGATATATCTGCGGACGGGAAGATCTGGTGGAAATGTGTGCGGCCAGGATGACCAGCCCTGGCCTCGGCCGGGAGGTGGGCGCTTCCCTCGGCCACAACCGCACGCTGTTCATGGGCCTGTTCCACGCGCCGCACGTGGTGGGAGAGGCGCTCAAAACGGCGGTATTTGCCGCGTCTCTATTGGACCTGCTGGGATATGAAGTCACACCCGGCCCTTTGGAAGAGCGGGCCGATATCATCCAGGCTGTTCGCCTCGGCACCCCCGAAGCGCTTGTCGCTTTTTGCCAGGGTATGCAGCGAGGGGCTCCCGTGGATGCGTTTGTAGTGCCGGAACCGTGGGATATGCCCGGATATGACAGCCCAGTCATTATGGCGGCGGGCGCTTTTACAAACGGCGCATCCATCGAATTGTCCGCCGATGCGCCTCTGCGGGAACCCTATGCCGCCTATATGCAGGGAGGACTCAATTTCCACTCCGGCAAGATAGGTGTGCTTCTAGCCGTTCAGGCGATGGCGGAAAAGGGGCTGGTCCGGTTGGATTAGCGTATATTCCCCCTTTCTCTGGGAAAAGCTACTCCCAATTCACGGGAAAGGGGAGGATGCGCTGTGAACGCAAACGTGGAATTGCTCCAGTATATCTGTCAGAATACCGAGATGGGAAAAAGCGCAATCAAGCAGCTCATTGGCGTAGTAGAGGACCCGGAATTCCAGCGGGTGGTAGAATCGCAGTATCGGGAGTACGACGAGATATACGACCTGGCCCATCGCGCTTTGGAAGAGAGGCACAAGGAGGCGAAAAGCGTCGGCCCTATGGCCAAGATTTCCTCCTATATCATGATCAACGTCAACGCGATCGCCGACGGTTCGATGTCCTCTATGGCGGAAATGATGATGAAGGGAAGCAACAAAGGGATCATCGAGATCACTAAGCATCTCAACGATATGCATCAGGTGGATCCCGACGTGCGCAGGCTGGCCGAACGTCTTTTAAAATTTGAACAGAACAACGTCGAACAATTAAAGCCGTATCTGTAAGTGGGCGCTGTCCACCGGACGGTGTATTGCCGGAATGTCCGAGACCGGCGGATGGAAAAAACACGGAGCCGAGAGAAGCCATTTCTCCCGGCTCCGTGCTTTTATGGGCCGAAATCCAGTGGAGGACAGGGGAACGCACCGCCGCCGGCATATATCGAAAAAAATCCGGCTTCCCAGTTTCTGCCCCTCATATTTTTCCACTTCCATCAAAGACTAAATAAGACGCACGGACGGGAATTTTTGTCGCCGTGCGAGGTGTGTGATGGATGCTGGAAAGGCGTGGTAGGTAAATGAAGAAAAAGTATGTTTGGCTGATTGTCCTGACCCTGACGGCGATTTCCGGGATTCTGCTAGGCGGATATCTGACGAAGACGCCCCCTGTAGAGGTGCGGGTGGTTACATTACAGCCGCAGCTCGTCGAACAGACGGTGAGCTGTTCGGGCAAGATAGAGGCGGCCAAAAGCCAGAATGTGTATCTGGACATGCCTTGTGTGGCGGGAGAGGTCTACGTACAGGCGGGACAGGAAGTCGAGCAGGGGGATGTCCTCTTCACAGTGGATGTGGACGCGACCAAACAGGTGTTGGCACAGGCAGGGGGATTGGGTGTTTCCCAGATCGCCGACGAGGCCATTGCCAAGGAGGTCACCGCCACGGTTTCAGGGGTCGTTTCCACCCTCAACGTCACGCCGGGTTCTTTGACGGATACCTCCAAACCATGCGCCGTGATTGCCTCGAGCGATACACGGCGGGTCAAGATCGCGGTTCGAGAGCAGGATCTGCAAAAAGTAGCGATCGGGCAGCGGGTGACGGTCACAGGTTCGGGGTTTCGAAAGGATTCCTATACGGGCGTGTTGACTGAATTAGCCTCTTCCGCCCGGCAGCAGTTGGTGGGGACCGTGACGGAAACCGTTGTCGATGCAGTCGTCATGTTGGATCAGGATCAGATGGACGCTTCTTTGCGGGTGGGGTTAAACGCTAAGGCGGCTGTTCAGGTGTCCTCCATCCCGGATGCACTGGTGGTGCCCTATGAGTGCGTGTTGCAGGACGAGGAGGGGGATGAATATGTGTATGCCTATGCAGATGGGCGGGCCGTCCGACGGGTTTTCGTGTCCGGGGAGGAGTGGAGCACTGGATTCCATGTGGTGTCCGGGTTACAGACAGGGGATCGGATTATCCTGGATCCCGAGAAGGTGTCGGGGGACGGCGCGCCCGTTGTCATCCGGGAGGAGGATGCCGCATGAGGGACATTCTGCTGTGCGCCTTCCGGAATCTCTCGCGAAAATGGTCCCGCACCCTGTTGACTATCAGCGGGATCACGGTCGGCGTAGCGATGGTGGCGATTGTGTCCATGATCGCCTCTTTGGGCCGACAGGCCGTTGACGCAGAACTGGACAGCCTCGGCGTCAACGGCCTGTCTGTGAGTACGGCGGGAGACGGGGTGCTCTTGTCGGCGGAAGATCTGGAGGCGATACGGGATTTGTCTTCCGTCGAGACCGCGATGCCCTTGTTGGTGGAGTTCTCGGGCAGCACCCTGCGCAACACGACGGACGATTCTCTCGTCTGCGGGATCGTCGCAGGCGCCACCCAGGCGATTTCCCTAACGCTGAAACACGGCCGCCTGATCAGCCGGGGAGACGTCCAGGCGCGGGCCCGCGTCTGCGTGGTGGACGAATCCCTCGCGCTCGCCGCATATAAGCGGGGCAACATCGTGGGCAAGACCATTGTTTTGAATTTGGGCGGGGCGGATGAGAGCTTTGAAATTGTCGGCGTCACCGAGACAGGGAGCAGCTTGCTTCAGAATCTATCCGAGATGATTCCCGGCATGGTCTATATTCCGTAC
>USDZ01000194.1 GCA_900553525.1 uncultured Oscillospiraceae bacterium | reverse complement strand
ACAGGGAGCCAGGGCGGCCTTGATCCTCACTAGTTTCGCCGGGACCCGGGCACTCAGGAACGCCCGGATCAGTCCTGCGTCGTATGCCGTCAAATCCTGTCCCCGGATAAAGACGCCGAGCTCACCGGAAATCAGGGCGATCACCTGCCGGGTTTCGATATAGGCCGTCACCTCCGAAAAGGGGAGGACGCTGGTTCCCCGGGCCGAAACGGCTTCAATCCGGTCGTCATAAAATTCCAGCTTACGGCCCTGCGCTGTCTCCGGATCCGCCATCTGGGTAAAATAAACCATCCGGCGTTTCCGATCCATCCGTACCTTGCCTGCAACCAGCCCCATAACGAGAAGGAGGATAGAGGCCAACACAAGCAGAATGGTCGCGGATATGACGGCCCTGTTGCCTCTGAAAGCCGCGTCGACGATTGCCATCCAACCGAAAAGCAGGACCAGGAGAGCCATCGCGGCCGCCAAGGTGGTTCCGTGCCCGGAAGAAAGCCGGGCGATCTCCTCATATTCCGGCAGTGTGGGTTCCCGACCGGCTACCAGAATCCGCAGACGGGAAGGATCCGTGGGGGGTTCCGCCGTCTCCGGCACAACCGGCGCGGAGTACGGATACCCGGGCCTGGGGGCCGCCGGATAAGCCGCCGCGGGATTGTCCCCCATACCGCCGAACGGAGGATAACCGGCCATACCGGCAGAGGGCTGGGACACCGGTATTCCGGTGCCGGGAACCGGGGGCGTCCCCACCGGATAAGCCGGGGGCACGCTGTACGGGGTTCCCGGCGCGGTGCCATAGGGGGAAGCCGGCGGCACGGTATACAGCGCAGGCCCCTCCGGAGGCGCAGGGGGAGGGCTGCCGCTTCCGGTAGCCGGCCCACTGTAGAAAGGCTGTTCTGGCGCCGCCCCAGGGGGTCCCCACGCCGGCGGCTGTTCAGCCGGAAGAGAAGAGGCCTCGGCCGGCGGCGTGTTCAGCCATGTCTCCGGCTGTGTATCCGGCCCGCGATTTGGTTTATCCATGCAACACTCACCCTTTCGTGCGGGAATCGGTCAAGATTTGGAAGACGGCGGCATTCGGGTATCCACCAGACGCTTGAAGGCGTCCAAATCCTCAATACATCGTTTGGGAATGGTCAAGGCCAGGGAGTGGGTGTAAAAATCCACCCGCTCGGGACGTTCCACCGCCCGGGAAACGGCTTTCCAGGGAATCCGCAGTTCCTTAGCCTCCCCCGCTCCACCCCGCAGGGTCAGGCCGGAGGGGGTAAAATCGACTGACAGACGAAGAGCCTGTCCGCCTGACATCTGGATCACCCGGCCGGCTCGCGCCCGTGCGGCGAAGTACCCGCCCAGAAAAATACCCAGCACCAACAGCACGAAAACCAGAACGCCGGGTATCCCGATCCAGAGTTCGCAGGTTATAGCGAGCAGGAACGCGAAAAAGCCGAGATTGGGCAGGTTTTGGAGAAACCCTTCCACAGAAGTGGAGGTGGTCAAGCGGATAAATTCCTTGTCGGTATACTCCACCCGCACCGACATCTCCGTCTCTTCCCCCCGATCCGGTGACAGGTCCGGAACCGGCAGACGAACAGCAGCGCCGGGAACTAAACGCCCGTATAGGCGCTGGCGCAGCCCTGGCACATTGGCCAGGGCCGCCTGCCGGACAAGCGCAGCGTCGGCGGCGGTCAGGCAGCGGGCGGGCAGGACGATGGAGCGGCCCTCGGCTCCCCCGAACACCAACATGTCGGGTGTCTCTATATACAGCGTGCAGGCGGCGAACGGGATCTCGGTGACGGCTTTTGCGGTTGTCTTCCGGATCGAGCCCGGCGCGACCGTCACCAAGCCCTCGTACCGGTATCCCGTCATCAAGGACTGATCGTAACTCCGGCCCGCCCGGGTCCGAAGTTGACGGGGCAGCATAACAAACAGATAGGTTTCCATCAGCACCAGCAAAAGGGTCATGAGCAGCAGCGAAAAGTCAAAGCCATTGCCGGCCCGGGCCGTCAGCACCAAAAACAGCACACAAATTCCAAACAGCACCGCCGTGATCACCAACTGTGCCATACGCAGGCGGGAGGCCGGACTGTTCCGGAACAGAAGCTCCTGAAACCGGACATATTCCTCCCGCGTCAGTCCGGCGGGGAAAACCACCTCGCCTGCCGGTTCCGGCCTGGACGGATGCTGCGTATATACATTATCCATGCGGTTCCCCTTTCTTTTCGGCGGCAATCCAGTTCCGCAGACGCCGGGTTTCCTCTTCTCCCAGCAGCCGCTTGGGGATCAGGATGCGCACCTCCCGGCCGAAGGATAAACTGAACAGGCTCTCGGTCTCGGCAGCGGAGGCCATCTGGCCGCGGGGCAGGGTGCCTTCGATGCTACCGTTGCGGATTTCGACCCCGGTGCCGGTGAAACGGTAAGTCCCGGCCAAACTCAGTTCCGGTTTTTCGTCGAATTCACGAGCCGCTGCACCCCTATCGAGAAAGGGCGCGAAAAAGCCGTCGTAGCCGATGAGGAAAATCCCCACCAGCAGCAGCCCCATCGCGACCGACGGCGCGAGGGAAACCGCTTCCCCGAAAAACAGGCCGACCAGGCCGAGCACCCCCAGCACGGCACCGCCGCCGGTGAGAAAAGGCAGATGGCCCCGACGCTGTTCCCGGCGAAGCTGCGCCGCGTATTCCAAATAATCCTCCCGCGTAATCAGAACGCTGAGGGTCAACTCGCCATTTTCACTGCCGGGCGCTTTGTCGGGCATAAGAGGCCACCTCCCTGTATACGGCTATACGCGGTCAGAACATCCAGCCCCGCATCCGGTGCCGCCGACGTACGAAAATCAAGCGAATCTGTTCGAGCGTCTCATCCCGCCGATCCTCGGGAATGCAGTGTTTGGGCAGGACGAGGAACCGCTCCCGATCCTTGAGAAAAACCAACAGTTCCGGCGTTTCCACCAGGGCGGGCATAAGGGCAAAAG
>USDZ01000193.1 GCA_900553525.1 uncultured Oscillospiraceae bacterium | reverse complement strand
ATGCAGAATCTCCTCCATTCGGAGAAGACGCTGTCCTTCGGCTTCGGTAAGCTGCACCACAGGAACGCCTGTCCAGCTTGACACGATCTCCGCGATATCCGCGGTGGTTACCTCTCCCGTTATACCGGCGTTTTTTTCCTGCCAATGCCCGCGTTGCTCTTCCAAACGCTCGGTAAGCTCTTTTTCCTCATCCCGTAAATGAGCGGCACGCTCAAAATCCTGCTCGTTTACGGCGGCCTTTTTTTCTTCGGATAGGCGTTTAACCTCATCCTCGAGTTTCTTCAAATCCGGAGGAGCCGTAAAGGCTTTCAGCCTTACTCTGGACGCCGCCTCATCCACCAAATCGATCGCCTTATCCGGCAGATACCGATCGGATATATACCGAGTAGACAGGGTAACAGCCGCTTCCAACGCCTCGTCGGTAATTTTCACCTTGTGATGCGCCTCGTACTTATCCCGCAGTCCACGCAGAATGAGGACCGCCTCCTCGGACGTGGGTTCACCAACGGTGACAGGCTGAAAACGCCGTTCCAAAGCGGCATCTTTTTCAATGTGTTTACGGTATTCGTCCAAAGTAGTGGCACCGATCACCTGAAGTTCGCCCCGGGCAAGAGAGGGCTTAAGAATATTGGCCGCATCCACCGCGCCTTCTGCGGCTCCCGCGCCGATAATGGTGTGGATCTCATCGATAAAGAGAATGACATTCTTCTCCCGGATAACCTCATCGATCGCATTTTTAATCCGTTCTTCAAAATCGCCTCGATATTTCGTTCCGGCTACCATACCGGTCAAATCCAACGTTACCACCCGTTTGCCACGCAAAAGTTCCGGCACTTCATCCGCTGTGATCTTCTGTGCCAATCCTTCGGCAATGGCCGTTTTACCCACGCCAGGCTCTCCAATCAAGCAGGGATTGTTTTTGGTACGGCGGGATAAAATTTGAATAACCCGCTCGATTTCCTTTCCTCGGCCGATCACAGGGTCGAGCTTTCCCTCCTTCGCCATAGCGGTCAGATCTCGCCCAAATTGATCGAGCGTGGGCGTTTTTCCCGAGCCTTTGGAAGCGGAAGAGCCGCCCCGGATCCCCTCGGCGGCTGTCTGGGCAGGGCTGGCGCCGATCGCTTTCCCAATATCCCGCATCAGTTCATCGGGACGGGCGCCAAGCGACGCGATCAAACGCACGGCGACGCTGCTTTCATCCCGCAGCACGGCGATGAGGATGTGTTCGGTGCCTACATAGCCGTGTTGCAGCACGGCGGCTTCCGCCACGGCCATTTCCATGGCCTTTTTTGCGCGAGGCGTGAAATCCTCCGGTGTCAAACGGGTGCGCTGTCCACTCGACTCGCTCTCCACGATCTTCTGCTGATACTGCGAAGCAGTCACGCCGCGGCTTCCCAGCACGGATGCAGCCACACCAGTCCCCTCCAGCAGAAGTCCCAATACGATGTGTTCAGTGCCGATATAGGTATGTCCAAGCGACTCGGCGGATTCAATGGCCAAATTCAAAGCGTTGTTCGCTTTTTCCGTAAATCCTTTGAATCGATACATAATGTTCCAACCTTTCTGTCAGACGGTTGCCGTCCGGATTAAGCCAGGCGCGCTCGGACCAGAGCGGCTCTCGCTGCATCGCGCTCGGCCGGTTCCATCTCTTTTCCTGAAGCCGCCATAATGGTGGCAGGCTGTGCGTCTCCGATCAGGCCGCTGATGAGATCCAAGGGAATCCCCTCGATCATGTTCAGAGACACCCCCACACGCAAATTGGAAATCAGTGACATAAATTCGTCTCCCCTAAGCAGCCTTGCTGTGCGGAGTATGCCCAAAGACCGCCAAATCCGATCCTCAAAATGGGGATTGCGGCAGAGTTCCTCCCGCCCAGCGCGCTCCTCCCGGATGATCTGGGCGGCAATTCCTTTCAGATTTTCGATGGCGGCCGACTCGGATATTCCCAGCGTCACTTGATTGGATAACTGATATATAGCCCCCTCGGGCTTGCTACCCTCGCCGTATAATCCTCGGATGGTCAGACCGAGTTTAGAAACCGTGTTGGCGAGTTGCTGGATCGCCCCGCCCTCCTGTAAAGCCGGCAGATGGAGCATCAGGCTCGCCCGCATACCGGTTCCAAGATTGGTCGGGCACTGCGTGAGGTAGCCCAGACGGTCGTCAAAGGCGAAATGCAGGCGGCTGTCTAAGGCTGTATCCAATTCGTCCGCCGTTTGATAGGCCTGATCCAGATCCAGGCCCGCCTGCATCACTTGGATACGCAGATGATCTTCCTCATTGATCATCAAACTAACGCCCTCATCTTCAGAGAGGCATAAAACGCTTCCCTCTTCCCCTTTGGAAAATTCGGGACTGATCAGATGGCGTTCCACCAAGGAGAGAGCCGTAATATGAGGAAGCGCATGCATATCGACGATCCGAAAAATGCCTTCGGGCAGAGCTTTCTGAATCGCCTCAGCTGCTTGGCGCTTCTGCTCCGTATTCATACAGGCCGGAAACGGCATACGAGGAAGATTGCGGGCCAGTCTCACACGGGTGCTGATCACAACATCTCCTTCCCGGCCGGTGGACCGGTACCATTTATTCTCCGTCATGCTGCGTTTCCTCCTTCTCCAGCGCCCGAATACGATCCCGCAATGCAGCGCATTTTTCATATTGCTGATCTGCGATGCACTGCGCGAGTTGTTGGCGCAGCGAGTCAAGTTCCTGCTCTTTCTTCAGACGTTCGCCGGCTCCATCCGGAATCTTGCCCGTGTGTTTGGCCTTCCCGTGGATACGCTGAATAGACGGGAGAAGGCGGTCATAAAAGGTGGTATAACAAGAAGGGCATCCCGCCTTGCCTGACTGCGCGATCTCTCCAAAACTCCGGCCGCAGACTTCACAGCGCATGGTATCCGCTTTTTCACGTGCCGTGGGTTCGGAAAATAGAGTTCCCCAAAAATCTCCTAAATCAAAACCCAGACCGTTCCACATAGA
>USDZ01000192.1 GCA_900553525.1 uncultured Oscillospiraceae bacterium | reverse complement strand
GTATTGTAGACCAGGTAGGCCGCAAACGCCATAAGAGCGTACAGAATCGTCCAGACCAGGGGGAAAACAAAGGCCGGCGGCGTCAGGGGAGGTTTTGTCAGGCCCTCGAAGCCCGAGATACCACTGAGGAAACCACTGAGCAGCCCGGCGCCCAGAGTGAGAATTTCAAAAAAAGCAAACGCGCGGAAGTCGAATTTGCGTTTGACGGCGGTGCGCATGTGGAAAGCCTCCTCTTTTCCGGTTACTCCATAGTATGCCCGCCGCCGGCCGAATATGAATCCGCCTGTGAGTTTTGGCACGATGCGGCGCCTCTATAGGAGAAGGTGGACGGAAAAAGAGGGCCCCTATTTCGAGTGAAAGGGCACGGCCCGCGGATCCATACCCGCGAGCCGTGTCCTGAAACCCTTGTTTACAGCGTTTGTGCCAGTTCTTTGAGATAGGCCCGGAAGTCGCCGCCCACCTCGGGGTGGTTCAAAGCCACTTCGCAGATAGCCTGCAAAATACCCAGCTTATTGCCCATGTCGTACCGTTTGCCGGTGAAATCGACCCCGGTCATACCGTTTCGTCTGGCGAGGGTGCACATCGCATCGGTCAGCTGGATTTCACCGCCTGCTCCCGGGGGGGTCTGATCGAGAATGTCGAAAATCTCCGGAGGAAGCACGCACCGTCCGAGTATAGAGAAGAGGGACAGGACCTGATCGGGAGCGGGTTTTTCGATCATGTCGGTAACATGGTAAAGGTTATCCCGCAGGGAGTCGACCTTCAGAGAACTATACCGGCCGATCTGCTCGGGTGTGACCTCCTTGATTCCCACGACGCCCAGGCCGTATTCCTCATATGCCCGGCAAAGCTGGCCGCACGCGGGATCTTCGCCGAGAATGACATCGTCGCCATACAGAACCGCAAATGGTTCATTTCCCACAAAGGCTCGGGCACGGCTGACTGCGTGACCGAGACCACGAGTCTCTTTTTGCCGGATGAAGTAGAGGTTCGCCAGGGAGGCAATATTTTGTACCTGACGGAGCATCTCGGTTTTCCCGCTTTTTTCCAGACGTTCCTCCAATTCGATGCTGTGGTCGAAATGGTCTTCCAGAATTTCTTTGCCCCGGTTGGTGATGACAAGGATATCCGTGATGCCGGCCTGAACCGCCTCTTCCACAATATATTGGATGGCAGGTTTGTCCACGATGGGATACATTTCCTTTGGCATGGATTTGGTTATGGGCAGTACGCGGGTGCCGAGTCCCGCCGCCGGTATGACAGCTTTGCGAACTTTCGGATACATAAACATTCTCCTCTCAAAGTGAATTCCCGAGGTTTATCGGCCGGGCGCCGTACTCCGGAACGGTCATGCCGGGAAAAAGAAAGCCGTCAGACAGTAGACCGTGACGGCCGCCGCGGCCAGCAGCAGGACATACACGAAAACAGCGGCTCGGCAGACCCCGCCCTTTTGTGACAGGACGCGACGATATTCCGACGCTTCAAGTGCTTCCGACTGAATCTTGGCCATGGACGCCATCGCATGCCGTCGGTATAAATGATTGGACATGCTGGCCATCACCAGACGAAAAAAGAAATGCAGAGTAGCGGATATATTAAAAGCCAGCCCGAGCAGGGGCGGCGCGTCGGACAGAAATCCTGCCGCTCCCCGCCAAAAAGACTGGATCGCCGCGGGATCGGAAAAAAGCTGACGGGCGGCCGAGCACGCGAGAAGAATGCCGGGAAGGGCAAAAAGCAACGTGATGAGAAAAACCGGGACAAAGATTTTATACATTTTGCGGTAGAGCAGCCAGCCGGCCGGAAACAACGCGGCCGCCCAGTTCCAGGAAATTTTCCCCTTCTGTACCTGCATGAAATGGAAGCGGGACAGATAGAAACCCGCGTTCGGTCCCAAAAAGACCGCCACATCGACAGCAGGGCTGCCGTCTATCAAGCTGTCCGGGGCTATTCCGACATAGGGGCTAAATTCGGAATAAAAAACACCCGCGTCGATGGACGGCTGCTGATCCGCCGGGTCCGGCGGAAGAGGCTGATCAATATGGTATCCGCAGCAGGCGCAGACAGCTGCACCGGGAGGGTTGGCCGTACCGCAGTTGCCGCAGATGCGGGCGTCCTCATCCTCGCGGGAGACCGGAGGCCGCCACTGACGGGATGTACCGTGATCCGCCGCATAGGCACAGCGGCCGAGTTGTTTGTAACAGGCCCGGTGATGAGGAGCGCCGCAGAGCGGGCACACCGCTACGTCGTCCTCCGGGAGAAACGCCTTCCCGCACACGGGACAGGCGGTTTTCGTATAATCCGGCATAACGAACCCGTCCGTTTCTTCAGCCGGACGCGAGATTTTCCGCGTCCGGGTTTGGAATGGATGGCGGCCAGCCGAGCGCAGGAAAGCCGCTACATGGAAAAGAACAGCAGGAGATACTGCGACAGGAAGATGCACATATACGCGGAGGTCCCAAGCCCGAACGACACGCCTCCCGATGTAAACACGTTCTGATGATAACGCGCGTCGGGATCGAGCCGCCACTTCCGGGATTTTTTCAAAACATTCTGCATGTAAAAATAATTGCCGAACAAGCCGAAAAAGATCCGGAGAAGCAGTTCCCCAATCCCGGCGACCGCCAAGGCGATCAGCAGCAAGCGGGTTTGCGGGGACTGCATCAGCGTATTGACGGCGGACAGCACATCGGCGTAAAAATTGCCGTTGTCCGTGAGCAAGGGGGAGATATACAGCAGGGAGATGAGAGAAGAGAGGATCTGACGGGCGATCCAAAACAGCAGAGTCAACCCCCCCGCCAGAAAGTTTTTGCGGTAGATGAGCCAGCAGGGCGGGATCAAAAAAGCAAACCAGTTCCAGGAGATTTTGGAGCCGCTGCGGCTGATGCGGTGGAACCGCGGGATATAATACGCGGTGTTCACTCCGACGGTCTGAGCCAGTTCGCCGGCTGTAACGCCCTCGATTTCCTCCTTGATGGGAATGCCGCCCATTGCATCGTATACAGGGGCGCGAAAGGGGGCGTATTCCCCATAGGACCCGGGCGGCGAATAGGG
>USDZ01000191.1 GCA_900553525.1 uncultured Oscillospiraceae bacterium | reverse complement strand
CTTTACAACCAGCGCTATAAATATCCGCCGGAGGTCATGCTCAGTCACAGCTTTTATGTAGCGCACACGGAGGAGTTTTTCGATTTCTACCGGACAAAGATGCTTTACCTGGATGCGCAGCCCAATGCGGCCCATAAAAAGCTGGCGGAATTGGAGACAGCGGGAAAACTTACTGCGGTGGTCACGCAAAATATCGACGGCCTGCATCAGAAGGCCGGAAGCCGTCATGTTTATGAACTGCACGGTTCCGTCCTCCGCAACACCTGCCAGGTTTGCGGACGCCTGTATTCGCTCGACGAAATCCTCCGGACCAGCGGCATTCCGACCTGTTCCTGCGGCGGCATCATCAAACCCGACGTAGTGCTGTATGAAGAACCTCTGGACGAATCTATCCTGTCCGGAGCGATTCAATCGATCGAACAGGCGGACCTGCTCGTCGTAGGCGGCACGTCTCTATCCGTGTATCCCGCCGCCGGGCTGATTCGATACTTTCGCGGAAAACACCTTGTTTTGATCAATCGCGATTCCACTCCATACGATGGGAACGCCGATCTTCTCATACAGGAGCCGATTGGCCGCGTACTGGGAAATCTGCTTGTTCCATCTCTCTGACGCTGCATTTTTAATGAAAACAGTCCACCATGGCATAATTCCGCTTGAAGTCCACCCCTATGTCGATCTTTCGCAGTAGACGATTCTCCGGCGCCAGGCTTTGCGTATCCACGATTTCCAGTACCCTCCTGCCCGCTTTCTTCTGCCAGCATCTTTCCATCGCCACTTTCCATTTTCCCATATCCATGGAAAAAAGACCAGCCTATTGGCTGGCCTTTTTTCCACAGACTGAGGACAGATAAAAATTTTCGTCTGTCTTGTTGTCTTTATACTGCCCGGATTCTCTTACTTCGTAAATCCATCCAATCAAGCCAAAGGTTTTTCGATCATCCAACCGATGAATTTTGTAATACGCCTGTACACAAAAGGATGATTATCACCATTCCGAGCACAATGCGATAGTAACCAAACGGCTTGAAGTCATGCTTTTTGATGAAATTCATAAAGAAGCGGATGACCAACAAGGATACGAGGAAAGCAACCGCCATGCCGGTGATCAGTACAGTCCATTCCAGCCCGGTAAAACTCATACCATCCTTTAGAAAACCCAATAGTTTGACACCACTGGCCCCTACCATAACGGGAATCGCCATGAAAAAAGAAAATTCCGCCGCGACATACCGCGAGGTTCCCAGCAAGACGGCCCCCAGAATCGTCGAACCCGAGCGGGAAGTCCCGGGGATAAGGGCCAGCATCTGAAACACGCCGATCAGCAACACCGTTTTGTAATCAAGTTCCTTGAAATTGTGGATACGGGGCTCTTTGTGCCGGCTTTCCATCCAGATAAAAAGGATGCCGTAGACAATTAAGGCAACCGCAATCACCGCAGGCAGGGACAGTTTTTCATCAATAAAGTCGTTTAACAGGATTCCGACAATTCCGGCCGGTATACTCGCGACGAGCACCTTTCCCCAGAGAGAAAAGGTATTCCGACGCTCCAACGGGGATTTTTCACGAGTAAAAGGATTGAGCTTGCGGAAAAAAAGAACCAGCACCGCCAGAATGGACCCCAGCTGCACCAGCACTTTGAACACATCAAAAAATGCCTGATTGCGTCCCGGATCCGAAGACAGGGAAAAAGGCAAAAATTCATTGAGCAGTATGATATGCCCGGTGCTGCTTATGGGAAGCCATTCGGTAATTCCCTGTACAATTCCCTGCAATATGGCTTTGAGAACCTCAATAAAAGAGTCCATGGGGTTGATGCCACCCTTTCCGGGCCCCTAATATAAACGGGACCGTCATCATCCTACCTTACAGGTCGATCTCATTGAGCAGATCCCGCAGCAGAATCATCTCATCGGGAGAAATGGTCACGCCTTTACCCATTTTTTTATGATCCGGCGCCCATTCCCGAATATCGTATTTCGGTTCCCGGTCATTCCAACTGATAAAATTGAGTTCCTTCGTCCAGCCGGAAGGCGACTGAGACAACACGCCGCATTCCTTCAGGATTTCATACTTGAGTTCCGCCATATACCGCACTCCTTCACGATTTTTTCTCATACCTGCCCAAACAGGCTTCCACCTCGGCTGTCGATTCCGACGATAAGCGGAAAGTCTCGGATGACAAGGCGCTTGACCGCCTCACAACCGAGATCTTCAAAAGCAATGACCTGACTGGAGACCACGCTCTTCGCCGCCAAAGCTCCGGCGCCGCCCACAGCGCAGAAATACACACCCGCATTACGGCAAATGGCCTGTACAACCTCCTGCGAACGTGCGCCTTTGCCTATAGTAGCACACAAGCCCAGATCATGCAAGCGCGGCGAGTAGATATCCATACGCCCGGACGTGGTAGGACCGCAGGCCCCGATAGGGAGCCCATCGGGAGCGGGCGTGGATCCCGAATAATAAATAGCGGCACCCTTTAGTGGAAAAGGAAGCGGCTTTCCATCGTCTAAAAGGGCAAAGAGCCGTTTATGCGCAGCATCTCGGGCCGTATAGATCGTCCCCGACAGCAATATCCGGTCTCCTGCGCTCAGGGTAGCGGCGGATTCGCGCAGCGAATCGGTGTGAATGGAAATCGGCATGGGATTCGTCACTCCAGTTCCTAGCTTATGCAGGGCTTTTCCCGGACATTCCGGAAAAGATTTCCGTCCCGTCTATGTTCAGGTATTGGATTCCGGCACCGACTTTTCTGAAAGCGAAACAGCCCTGGTTCTAAGTTTTTCCGCCGTTCTGTCAAGGGTCCGCACCCATTCTTCCAGACGAACGCCGGCCGCTCCGGCTTGATCGAGCAATTCCTGTCTCGCCGCTTCAAGCCCTTTGCGGCAGGAGGCCAGTTCTTGTTCTAAACGATCGGCCGCTCCGGCCACGGCGTCCAGACAAACATCGCTCCGCTTATAAGCCGCATCGAGAAAATGCTGACCCATCGACCGGATTTCCATTATAAAGCCGCCGACATCCCCCACCAGTTTTTCATATCGCTCATTGGCTTCCGACAGTTCCTGGAT
>USDZ01000190.1 GCA_900553525.1 uncultured Oscillospiraceae bacterium | reverse complement strand
GGCTGGACGGTGGAACGGATCCGTCCAGACCCGGATGGTACCCTTCCGGCAGAACGCGTGGCCAATGCCTGCCGCGAAGACACCACTCTCGTCAGTGTCATGCTGGTTAACAATGAGACAGGCGCCCGTCATCCGGTGGAGAGCTTGGTTCCCTTGATCCGAAAGGCATCTCCCCGGGCTCTGATCCACACAGACGCCGTTCAGGCGGCGGGCCGGATTCCCTTTTCCGCCGAACGGATGGGGGTGGATCTGATGACGGTCAGCGGCCATAAGCTCCACGCGCCCAAGGGGGTAGGCGCACTCTACATCCGCCGAGGAGTGCGGATCCTTCCAAGGCAGATCGGCGGGGGACAGGAGGGCGGACTGCGTTCCGGGACCGAAGCGGCGCCCGCGATTGCGGCTTTTGGCGCGGCGGCTGCGGCTGTGCCGCCTTACCGGGAACAGGAAACGCTCTACCGTGCGCTGCGGGAACGCTTGATTGCGTCTTTGTCCTCTCTGGCCGTGTTTCACCTGCCGCCGGAGGGGGTGCCTTATATCGTCAGCCTTTCCCTGCCCGGCCTGCGCAGTGAAACCCTTCTGCATTTTCTCGCGGAGCGCGGCGTTTATGTGTCGGGCGGCTCCGCGTGTTCAAAAGGGAAACGGAGTCCGGTTCTCACCGCGATGGGGCTCCCCGCCCGTGAGATCGATTCCGCTTTGCGGGTCAGTTTTTCCTGGGATAACACTCCAGATGAAGTGGACCGGCTTGCAGATGCACTTCACCTGGCGAACCGGACCCTCGTCCGCCGTTCCTGACGTTTATCATTCGAAACAAAGGGCGCGCGTGATTCGGCGCCGCGCCGGGACCTAGCCATAAGGAGGTATACGGGATGATGCCCTACAACGAACGGCCGTCCACCGGCGACCCGGTTTCGGCCGGGCCGGCGCCCGCGCAGAGAGAGGCGTCCGCAAACCGGCGTACCGGAGCTGCGCATTCCAAAAGAAAACGCCCGGTCAAGAAAAAGCGCTCGGCAAAAGAGGCTTTTCTTGATCTTTTAAACGGTGTGATTCCCAAGGTAGGGGACAGCCCGCTGGAGATCGTGCGCAAATGCGTGTTCATGGTGGCGCTGCTGGTACTGATCGGATCGGTCTCCTATCTGCTCAACGATATGGTGATTCAGCCCGCGCTGTACGAAAAAACCATGAATAACCTCCGCAACATCTATACGCCCGGCGTTCCCTCCGAGCTTCCCCCCGGAGCGGAGAACTATCCCTTCCCGGAGGGGATGACCGACGATTTCAAACGCCTGTACATGGAAAACAACGACCTGCGCGGGTATCTGATTTATGAGTCCTCGGCGGGTCTGTTCGATATCGAATATCCGGTGCTTCAGTCGGGCGACAACGACTTTTATCTCAACCGGGATTTTTATAAAAAAACCAATAAACAAGGCGCCTTATTTTTTGATTACCGCAACAACATCACGCTGGGGGCAAAAAATAAAAACCTTATTATTTATGGGCACAATCTGAGCACCGGGCAGATGTTCACCTATCTGAACAAGCTCATCACCAGGCCGAACAAGAATTATGCCCGTTCGGCTGCCACCCTGACGATGAATACCATTTATGAGCAGGCGACCTATAAGGTCTTCGCGGTTATGGTGGTCAATACCCTTGAGACGGACGGCGAGCCTTTCCGGTACCTGCGCACCAGTTTCAGCGGAGACGCTGATTTCCTGAATTTTGTCGCGGAGATCCGCGCCCGGTCGGTTTACGACTATGACAGCGTGGATGTACGGGCGGACGACGAGCTGCTCATGCTTTCCACCTGTAACGGCACCAGTCAGGTGCATTTCGACGAGGGCCGGACCGTGATCGTCGCCCGCAAGGTCCGCGAGGGGGAATCCGCCGAGGTGGACACCAGCCGGATCGATCTCAACGACGACGTGATCATGCCCTATGCCTGGTATGTCAATCAGGGGATGGAACCCCATCCGTATTATACCGGCGGCTTTGAAATTCCTCAGTCGGGTACGGATTCCTCGGTGCCGGCGACGGATGACCCGAACGGCGCGGCGCCCACCTCTCCAAGCGGAAATGATACGCTCCCGCCTCTGGTACCGCCGGCGACCGGTACCACGCCGTCCACCAATCCACCCACGAATCAGCCCACCAGCCCGCCCACCGATTCGGGCGGCTCCGATACGCAGGGACCGCCGCCCGATACCACGGGTCCGGAGGACACGACAGGTTCCAGCGACACGACCGGGACCGACGAATCCACAGCCTCGGGCGACACCACCGAACCGACTGAATCGACGGATCCGACCGGATCGACGGACCCAACCGAATCAACCGAACCGACGGATCCGACTGAGCCGGCCGAACCGACGGATCCAACCGAACCGGCCGAGCCGACGGATCCGACCGAGCCGTCTTCCGGCGGCGAAACGGAACCCTCTGCCGCCTGACAACCCGCAACGGGAGGAATGGATGTTGACCGACGCACAGGAGATCCTGCTGATAAAAAACGGGGAACTCGCCCTCAAGGGCCTCAACCGAAACACTTTTGAATCGGTGCTGCTCAAAAATCTGCGCCGCCGGCTTCGTTCCCTGGGGGAATTCCGGCTTCGGACGGCGCAATCGACGATTTACATAGAGCCGGTATCCCCGGATGTCGACCTGGAAGAGGCCTGCGACCGGGTGAGCCGTGTGTTCGGGATCTCGGCTTTCTCCCGCGCCAGGGTGGCGCCCAAGGATATGGGGGCCATCCTTGAGACGGCGGCGTCTTATCTGGAACCCGCCCTGCGGGCGGTCAAAACCTTCAAGGTGGAGGCAAAACGCTCGGACAAAACCTTTCCCCTGACCTCCCCCGAGATCTGTCAGGTAACGGGGGAGGAACTGCTCCGCCGCTTTCCTCATCTAAGGGTGGATGTTCAAGAGCCGGAACTGACCGTCTGGATCGAGATCCGGGATTTCGGGGCTTATATCCATGGCCCGCAGCTTCCCGGCGCCGGTGGAATGCCGGTGGGTACCGGCGGCCGCGCCGCCTTGCTCATCTCGGGGGGGATTGACTCCCCAGTGGCCGGATACATG
>USDZ01000189.1 GCA_900553525.1 uncultured Oscillospiraceae bacterium | reverse complement strand
TTCCATGGGTATCTCTCTTTTCTTCTGGATTTTCGCGCTCACGCCCCAAACGGAATGGAAAAACCCCCTCCCGACTGGGAGGGGGTTTCGACACAAAGCGCCGCCCGCCGCAGCGGGCAGCAGCCGGGTTTCGTATGAAAACATCCCTCCGCCGGTATTATCCGGATCAGGTTTCAGGGTTTGAAGCCGCGGGCTTCCTCTCAGCCGGCCTTGCGCCAGCACCCCTTGTTTGTGTTGTGAGGTCTGCGAATAGAAACAGTATAGCGGAATCGCCGAAATTTGTCAAATCCAGGTTTTCGACGGGGTTATGCCGGCCGGACCGTGACAACGAAGCCACCCGCGTTGTTCCCCGATACCTCGGCGGCCCCCTGTTCGGGTAGGGGGACCGCGGTCTCTTCCTCCCCGGCCGGCACCACATAGATGCGGGTCCCGTCCGGCAGAAGGCGGGGAGAGGCGGCGGTGCAGGCAGACAGGGATGCGGTGTATTCCTCCAATGTCAGGCCGTCCCGGGCGATCAGCGACGCGTGGGGCGTGCCGACATAGCGAAAATGCCAGGGCTCCTGGGCCACGCCGGTGATCGTCTCCTTCCCCGCCGGATAGCGTTCGATAAATCCATAGGCGGGAGCCAGTTCTCGGAACCGCTGGCACAGGCCGGTATATGGAAACGCGGGACGGATGAAGTCGATCTCATCCATCGCCTTGCCCATGTCGATGGCCAGCCCGGTCTGATGCTCGCTGGTCCCGGGATAGGCGATGTATTGGTTGGTGAAGGTTTCGCCATTTTCCTTTAGAGAGGTGAAGTAAAGCTCCTCCTGTTCCCGGCCGCTGCGGTATCCGCTGACCGGGACAATCCCCGCCCCCGCGGCGCAGGCGGCGAGGAGGGCCTGCAGCGCGGCCGCCGCCGTACGGTCCATCTGGATATCCGGAAAGCCGGGAACCGCCTCGCACAGGCGGCCTTGCAGGGCCGCCTCTTCCATTTGGAGGGGATGGGCCCGGTTGACCAGGATGAGAGGCCCGTCGAAAGCCGCCTGACGGGGCAGGCGGAGAACCCGCCCGGCGCTCATGCCGGTTCCTCCGCCAGGGCGATCAGCCGTTCGACAATCGCCGGAAAGGACAAGCCCGCCGCCTCCAGCATTTTGGGGTACCGGCTGTGGGCGGTAAATCCGGGGATGGTGTTGATTTCATTGAATACCACATCCCCGTCGGGGGTCAGGAACATATCCACCCGGGCAAAGCCCCGGCAGCCGAGCGCCCGGTACAGCACCGCCGCCGTTTTCCGGATTTTTTCCCGGTTTTCCGGCGAAATGCGGGCAGGCAGGCGGATTTCGGCGGTCCGGTTGCCGTATTTTTCTTCATAGTCCAGCCAGCGCTCTTTGAGCGCCACCTCGTCCACTTCGCCGATGAAGAGTTCCCGGTTGCCGATGACGGCGCAGCCCACCTCGAACCCGGGGATCTCCTCTTCCACCACCGCCTTGCTGTCGAAGGCAAAGGCGAGGTCTACCGCCGCGGCCAGTTCGTCGGGTTTTTCCACCCGGGTGATGCCGTAGGAAGAGCCGGCGTTGGCGGGCTTGACGAAGAGAGGATAGGCCAGTCCGGCCGCCCGTTCCAGAGGAGAGGCGGTCTCGCCTTTATACAGGATGACCGACCGGGGGACCCGGACACCGGCAGCCTCCGCCAGGGTATGGGCCGCCTCCTTGTCCATGCAAACGGAGGAGCCCAGAACGCCGCAGCCGACATAGGGGAGCCCGGCGAGTTCACACAGGCCCTGGACCGTGCCGTCTTCTCCGTTGGCGCCGTGGAGCATGGGGAACACCACGTCCACCCGGACCGCATGGGCTCCGGAGGCGTTCCATTCCAGCAGGCCGTGGACCGCCCGGTCGGGCGAGAGGGCGGCCCGGGTCAGCGGCGTGTCCGTCCAATGCCCCGATTCGATGTCGTCGGCGGAGCAGGAACAGCGGAACCATTCCCCCCTCCGGGTGATCCCGACCGGGATCACCTCATACCGGGCAGGATCCAGGCCCCGCAGTACGGCTGCCGCCGAGGAAAGGGAAATTTCGTATTCGGGTGAACACCCTCCGAAGAGGAGGGCGACGGTCTTTCGATGTTCAAGAGGTTGTTGTGCCATGTACGGTTTCCGCCTTTCTGTTGGATGAGGGGGTATCGGTGTCCGGATCCTGCACCGGCGTGCCGGGGGGCAGATCATAGCCGATCCGGCACCGGTTGTGGTAGAGCAGGGTATCGGACAAGGGCTCCCCGGTCTGCCGGTCGAAGCTCTGCCGGTAAAGATCGAGTGTCTGATAGATCCGTCCGTTCTCCCGGATATAGGACAGGTTCCGGGCCGTGATTTCGTAGCGGACATCCGCCTCCCGCTCGGCCCGGACGGCCCCGTTGAGATTTTCCTCGTCGAACCACAGGACCACTTGGTAGACCTCGGGCGTGTCGTTGCGTACCTTCAAATCCAGCCAGCCCTCGTTGACCGTGGCATCGGTTCCGTCGGGGATATCGCTGGGGGGCAGGGGAAAGGACTCCACCGCGTGCGGATGCCGCTCCAGAATGGTCAGCGGCGTGTGGAGAAAAAGCCAAAACAACAGGTTGCTCAACTGGCACAGCCCGCCCCCCTTGACCGGGACGATTTCACCGTTGACCAGGCAGAGCCCGTCTTTATACGGTTCGTGGTCATCCGCGTGGCGGACGAGCTGCCAGAAGGAGAAGGTTTCCCCCGGACGGATGACCACGCCGTTGACCGTCGCGGCCGCCAGCTTCAGATTGTCCACCTTGTTGCGCTGGTACACCATGTCGTGGCCGCTGTTTTCATTGAGAAGCAGGGTCCCGGCCGAAAACACCTCCGCCGGCAGGGACTCCGCCGTCCCACGGGCATACCGGTTGCCGTCCAGACGCATCCGCAGATAAAACCATTTCACCTGCAAAAAACGGCGGAGCCGGGAGAGGAACGGAAACCAGGCTTTGAGTTTGTCTTTCCATTTTCGGAGCATTCAGGATTCCACCTTTTCGGGCTGCGGCCGACCGGCCGGCGGGGATTTGGGCAGGCCGTCTCTTCGGCCGATTCCCAGGGCTATGGTGATCCCCATGA
>USDZ01000188.1 GCA_900553525.1 uncultured Oscillospiraceae bacterium | reverse complement strand
CCGGCTGACCGGCATCGGCATTCTGCCGTTTAAGGAAGGCATCGTCAACGCCGCAGAGGCATATTACGACAGGATTCGCCAATTCTTCGATCTGGATCTGAACATCACCGCCGAGGAATACGACCGCCGGCGCCGGGAAATCCTGGATGAGATTTAAGCGGTCTATATCTATATATGGTTGAAAAGCCGCACATGGACGTCTTCCCTCCATGTGCGGCTTTTGCGCCCCACTTCCCCGATTCCAAGGGCCGTCTCATACCCGCCGGATCTCGTACAGAGCGTTGAGCACCTGCCAGTTTTGAGGAAAGGGCCGCATCAGATTCCAATAGCCCACGCCCGCCAGCCCGTATTCCGGGACCAGGGCCAGCTTGGCCCGGACGCTGCGCGCGTCTTCAAACCAGACCTCGTGTTCCGTCCACCCTTCATTGAAATAGTTGAAATGCGGCGCCTGCGATGCCTCATCGTATAAAATCGCCGCCCCATACCGGGCAGCGATCTCCACCGCCTCCACATTCCCGATAGACGGGGCGCGGGTCACGCCCTGCACAAAGGGCAGGGGCCAATCGTACCCGTAATTCGGCATGCCCATATAGATTTTGGAAGGCTCGATCGCCGTCACGCCGTAATCCAGCACCCGCCGCACATTCTCAATGGGCGACACCGCCATGGGAGGCCCGGCGGAATAGCCCCATTCATAGGTCATCAGCAGCACCGCGTTGCTGGCTTCCCCGATGCCGCGGTAATCGTGCGCTTCATAGAGCAGCCCCGGCTGCCCGTCATACGTTTTCGGCGCCAGCGCCGTCACGACGATATATCCCTCCGGATTCAGTTGTGAGGTCAATTTGGCGATAAAATCGATGTAGGCCTGCCGGTTCTCCGGATCGACAAATTCAAAATCCACATCCAACCCGTCATACCCCTTGGCGCGCAGCACCTCCAGCACCTGCTCAATGACCCGGTCCTGCAGCGCCGGGTCATTGAGCAGCAGATTCGCCAGTTCACTGCTGAAATTGCCCTCCGGCGTGAGGGTGGACAGATGCATCAAAGGCGACACCCCATAGGCCCGGGCCAGGCGGATGAGGTCCTCATCCTCCAGGTCGATGAGTTCCCCTTCCGGCGTGAAGCCGTAGGTAAACAGGGTTAAATAGGTTAGATAGGGAAGCGCCTGCCGCAGCACCTCCCGATCCACGAAAGGATAAACATAGCCGTTGACCGACAGAACGCCCTGCTTCTCCTGCTGATAATCGATCACAATGGTCTGACCGGGATAAACCGTGACATCGCCGCCGAGACCGTAATTGTTCCGGAGGAGCTGGTTGAGCGACACCCCTTCCCGGGCCGCGATGGACGAAAGGGTCTCGCCCGGCTGCACCGTTACGGTCCTCTGCGGGTACAGGATCACCAGGGTCTGTCCCGTCACCAGACGGGTGGGGTTTTCCAACCCGTTATCGAGCGCCAGCCGTTCCGGGGAAACACCGTACCGCTGCGCGATCTCGTATAAGGTTTCGCCCTCCCGCACGACATGGATTTCCATCCGCATCCGCTCCTTTCCATGGATCTCTCTGTCATCCATTGTATGGAAAACCGGGGCGGCTGGAAATTTGTCCGGGACGCTTTTATCCGGATTTCGGGGCGGATGGTCCTGTTAGCAGCGGATGGCAAGCTCCGGCTCCAGGGGGAAACGGCGCGGGATTCCACGAAGGGTTTTTCCGGGACGAACCGGGTTGCACGAAAAAAGGGCGCCGCCATGCCGCATCCCCGAACCGCCGAAGCCACATCCCACCCGATAAAAAGAGGACGCTGCAAAAGGATTTCTTTTGCAGCGTCCCTTTTTTCTGTATATTCCCGCATTTCGGAACGAGTCTTTTCCCGCCCGGCACGGCCCGATCATTCCACGCTGTATTTCTGCAGAGCCACGGCGGCCCGGCGGAAATAGTCGCCGTCGATGCTGTAATAAATGGTGCGTCCGGCGTTGCGCGATTTCAGAAGCCCCGTGCTGGACATCATCTCGAGATGGTAATACACCAGCGTGACAGAGGTGTCCCATTCTTTCACAATATCCGCGGTGCAAAGCTCTCCGCGCTCCAGCAACATGTCCAGGATCTTCCGGCGGTTCTCCTCCGACATCACCTTTCCAAACTGAACCAGGTCCAGTTCGGGGCTGCGAATGGCCCGAAGCAGCCGGTTGTTCTCGTATTCGCACCCCAACAGCAGCAGATACCGATCCCGTTTGGTCAGCTTCACCAGTTCCCGGTCCAGGAGGGAGAGGGAATACTCCAGCACTTTGTTATCCAACCGTTCCTCTGGACAGAGCAAACGGAAGAGCGCATCCGGCTCCAACCCAGCCTGCAGGTTCAGCAGCACGGGATAATTCTCTTCGGTGTACTTCTTCAAAAGGCGCTCTTTCTCCCGCAGTTCCTCGGCGAGCAGACGGATGCGGCCCTCCGGGTCGATGCACAGGGACAGCAGGTGATACCTGAGCGTGTCGGAATAGGCAGATTCGCCGATATAACGGGATAAAGCGGACGCCGAAAACTCCGGTTCCTCAAGAGACGGGAAAAAGAACTGCAGAAAACGGCTCAGAACCTTTCCTTCGTCCTGTAAAGACTCCAGCAGCGAACCGACCCCCCGGGGACCGCCGGCCTCCTGCACCTCCTCGTACAAAGATGCGACAAAGGTCTCGCCGTCCTCCCGCGGGTAGAAAAAGGCGGAGAGCTCCGGCGGACAGGTGCCGAAGGTCTCCCCGATTCGGCGCATATCCTCTTCCCCGGCGGTTTCCGCCGTGCCGTAAGCCGTCATAAAAATGTAAAAAAGATCGTGTACATACCCCGGCTCTTGCGTAAATTGGATTTTCAAGCCAGACTCTCCTTTCATACTACTAAAACATCCATTTATATCTACAAGATCAGTTGCAGTTTAGCATGGGGATCGGCGTTTGTCAAACCTTTTATTCGTGGAAATTGAGAATATTATTCACACATTCCCCTTTCTTCGCTATGGTTATACGGTTTATTTTACAATATTTATTGTAAAATCATTCCGCGTTCCCGGAAGAAGGTACGCCAAACGCCGGCGTTGTTTTCCTTATAGTAGG
>USDZ01000187.1 GCA_900553525.1 uncultured Oscillospiraceae bacterium | reverse complement strand
ACAGTTTTCCCCGTCATGCATGTCGTATGCCAGAACGCTCGGCAGACAAACCTGGATTTCACGGGCAAGAAGCTGTTTCCGCCCGTTGACTTTCATTTGGAAATGGATGACCAGAAAGTCGCACAGCCGCTCCTTCAGCGGCAGTTTTGCCTGATTGAATATATTGTTCGTCTCATAGGTATCCAGCAGCGCACGAATCACATAATGCCCCGGCAGCGCCCCAAAACAGTCCGCCGTCATACTCTCTTCGTCCTCAAAGCCAAAGAAAATTCGCGCAAGACGAAGGGTTTTGAGCCGAAGTCCCGCCCGGCTTTCGGGGGTGAGTACGATACCGCCCTCTTCGGCCAGAATCCTCAGCGCCGTATATTCTTCTGCAAACCTCGTATCTCCCTCTTCCAACGCAGTCCGCACCGTTTCCGGCAGTTTCTGCATGGCAAGCTGGGATTCATCCACTTCGATCAGCCGGGCATTTGGAAAGTTCTCTTTGAGCGTTTCCCTATACCATTCGGGTACCGGTCTTCCGAAATGGACACAGATAAAGGTTTCAGGAATCACCTCTTTGTCCAGAAAGTCGAGCAGTTTGCGAATCCGCTTGTCCTTGGCGATATACGGGTTTAAACGAAAATCCGGCTCGTATTCCTTCAGCAGTTCTATGAAGTCCGCCTGAAACAGTACACGGGACTGGGTCATATTCCAAAACAGCTGTTTGGCGGTGCAGTAAACCACTTCTTCCCGGTAAGCCGGCGCACTGGTGTCGAGAAACAGGCGAAAGGCCCGGACGATATCCACCATGTTTCCGGACTGGGTGGTGGACAGCGTATTGGCCCGCCGGTAATACTGATAAAACGGTTTCGGTACATAGCCGATATGCGGATAACGCGTGACCAGGGAGGGGATCAACGCAATATCCTCGAACAGCATCTTTTCATAGCGGTTTTCCTCCCAGATCGACCGGCGGAAGAGTTTGTTGACACTGTAGGTGATATTGTTGCCGTGGGCCAGGTAATCCGGCAGGTCGATCTCCTTCCCAGAATAAGTTGAGACCACCGAACTCCGGTTTTCCTCCACATATTGAATTCGAACGTCGCACATGACAATGTCATAATCTCCCTCTACCGCTTTTTCGTAGAGTTCTTGATACATGTCGGGCTCCACCGTGTCGTCCGAATCCAAAAAGGCCACATACTCACCGGATGCCAGGCCTATGCCGGCATTACGGGCCAGCCCCAATCCTTGGTTTTCCTGATGAATGACCCGGATGCGGTCCGGATGTTCCTCGGCATAGCGGTCACAGATTTGGGGCGAAGCGTCCTCACTGCCGTCGTCAACCAACAGGATCTCGATCTCCGGCAGTGTTTGGGCAAGAACCGAATCCACCGCCCGTTCCAGATAATTTTCCACTTGGTAAACCGGTATGATCACCGACACTTTAACATCCTGGCTCATGACTGCCTCCCAGATACTGGAGAATATGCCTTAATTCCTCAAATGTCTGCGGAACATAGTAGCGTTTGCCTGCAAATTGATCTTGAAATTTGCGCAGATACCGCCTCAAAACCGCATCCTCCTGCCAAAGCACCTTGCCCTGGAACAGCTTGTACAGCATCACGGTACGCATATCCAGTCCGAAAACGATCCGGCCGGTCAAGGCCGCGTTGGAACATACCGTTATTACGGTGCGATCCACCGGATCCTCGTTGAGCAGGAATAACTCCCACGGCACATCGCTCGTATATTTACGGGTCAGCCCCATCTGCTGCGGGATGTTTTCCGGATTGCGGGGATGGGGTTTGACTGCAAACCGCCCGGCGCCTACCGCCCGCCGGCATTCCTCCATAAGCATCAGATCGTTGCTTTTGATTCCCTCCGCCCGAAACGACTGCTCAAGAAAGAGAAAATCGGGTTCATCCCGGGGAGGACGGTAATCGAAAATAAAATTCAGCGTCTCCCGCAGTTCCCTGTCGTCGCGGCGGATTTTGGGGAGAGGACGGTTAGGCAGATCGTCTCCTCGCATCGCCAAACGTGGCTCGTAGAGCAAAACTGCGGAGACCTTTTCCCGGATCTTGAGCCCCGCCGGGTAGCGGTTGACGGCGGCCCGTCCCTCCCGCAGATAATCGATGACATAAGAGGAAAACCCGTCCTCAAAACAGAAAAACTCGCAAGGGCGGCTGTCGTATAGGCAAGCCAGCATCCGGATGAAGATATCAAAATTCGAAAAATACACCCGATCGTAATCCGCCAATTCGTCGCTGAGCGCCCAGCGGAAAAGGCGGGGAATGTTTTCAAACCCTTCCGCGATCTCTTCCTCTTTCCCCACAGCATACCGGCGGTTCATATCCCGGGTCGTACCCAGCAAAACGCGGCGGAAAAGGCCGGTCTTCTCCAGCCGCGGAGCGTAGACCGCCTGTTTCGGCAGGTTGTCGGTCAACAACAGGTCGGTGTCACCGTCTGTCAACAGATGGCATCTCAGATGGACGGCTGTCAGAAGCTGATAAATCGAATTGACAACCATCAAACTCTGTCTGTCCGGCATTCGGCTTTCCTCCCAGCTTGCGGATTTCAAAATGTTTTCTCAGATTTTCACAACCGGTGGAGTCCCATGTATAGATGGTATCCGGCTTTTTTCGGAAAACATAGGGAAGCAGTTCTGCCGGAAATATCTCCCGAATGACGGTTGCCTCCGGAAAAATGGACGCATAATCCAAGGTGTCGTCCGGATGCTTTTTAATGATGAGCCGTACCCCGCGCAGAGCGCCGGCTCCCAGATTTTCATACAACCGAATCTGTTCCTCTTTCCGCAGAATTCCCAGATTCGAGAACTGCTGGGTGAGCAAGACCGCCTCAGCATCGGTCTGGATCGGGCGGCGTACGAAAAAACGGATCAGTTTTCTTCTCTGCCCCTGCGGCAGTGCCTGGAGCGTATCTTCAACCGAAAAATGCCGATAACGCTCTCCGGATACATCTCGGGTCTGAATGTCTTTCAGGCAGATGATCTCGCGAATCAAACGCTGGCTGCCGTCGAATAAACCATACTTGTCGGCCAGAGCAGCATGGAGCGGAAATTTGAAGGCTAGGGCGGTCCGGAGGACCTCCGGACGGCTGAACATCCCCGCCGCATCCTCAAACATCGTGAAC
>USDZ01000186.1 GCA_900553525.1 uncultured Oscillospiraceae bacterium | reverse complement strand
ATACCGACACGTCCTTTCCGTTTCAGACAAAAGGGTGATTTTCGGATTGTAAATGGAATTTATTTCCATCACTGCCAGCATATCACCTTTTTCGTGCCGGGGTTGTCGAACCCGGTCGGGGAAAATCGGCTTTTAAAGCGGCTTTTTGGCGATTTTTGCAGGAGATCGAGGATAGGCGGATGGGGTGGGCGCCGTTTTATCGATGACAAGAATCCGGCGCTCGGCCAGTTCCTCCCCCGGAAGGGGTACAGGAGGCAGAGTCAGCCGCCTGACCGAACCCACCCGGCCCGACAGCAGAGGGATCGCCCGCGCGGCGGCCTGAAGTTCGGCTTCCCCGTCTGGGCCCTTCATCGCGATCATCCGGCCGCCCGGCCGGACCAGGGGGAGCAGATATTCGCAAAGGACCGGCAAAGCGGCCACCGCCCGGGCAACGGCGACGTCGAATTGTTCCCGCAGCGCAGGCCGACGGCCCGCCTCTTCCGCCCGAGCATGGATCAAGGTGACGGGCACCGCGAGCTCCCGGCAAAGTTCATCCAGAAAGGTCAGGCGTTTTTGCAGGGAGTCCAGCAGGGTCAGCCGGAGGCCAGGACAGGCCAGGGCGAGAGGCACCCCCGGAAAACCCGCGCCGGTCCCCACATCGATCAGGGACAGGTCGGGCACCGGCTGTTCCTTTAAAAGCGGGACCAAGGTCAGGCTGTCCAGAAAATGTTTGACGAGGATTCCTGCGGGATCGGTGATCGCCGTCAAATTGACCTGCCGGTTGGCTTCCACCAGCCGGGCGGCGTATATGTCGAAACGCTGGGCAGTCTCGGGAGACAAAGGCACCCCCAGAGCCGCGGCCTGTTCCCGCAGACGGGCGGTATCGATCATGACGGGCTTCCCTCCTCTTTCCCAGCTTGAGCTCCAGACCCCGCGGTGGTTTTATCCCGAGCGGACAGCCAAACCAGCAGCACCGACACGTCTGCCGGGCTGACCCCGCTGATGCGGGATGCCTGGCCGATGCTGCCCGGCCGAACCCGAGCGAGCTTTTCCCTGGCCTCCAGCCGCAGGCCCGGAATCCCGCTGTAATCGGTATCGGGCGGGAGACGGCGGCCTTCCAGGCGGCGCTGTTCCTCCACGGCGGCCTGCTGGCGGCGAAGATATCCCTCGTATTTCAGTTCGACTTCCACCTGTTCCGCCACGAAGGGGTCGAGGGCGGGACGGCCGGTATCGACCGGGGCCAGGGCGGCGTATCCGAGCTGGGGACGGCGGAAAAGGTCCTCGAGCCGCCCGCCGGTGCTCAAGGGCGCGGTGCCGCAGGATTCGAGAACCCGGTTAACCTCCTCGGAAGGGGGCAGGACGGTCTGCCGCAGGCGGTCTCGCTCGGCCGCTTTCTGCTCCTGCCGCGCGGTGAAATGCGCCCACCGGGTGTCGTCCACCAACCCGATCCGCCGCCCAGTCGGGGTCAGGCGCTCATCGGCGTTGTCCTGACGCAGCAGGAGCCGGTATTCCGACCGGGAGGTCATCATACGGTAGGGATCCGAGCATCCCTTGGTCACCAAGTCGTCGATCAGGGTGCCGGTATAGCTGGAGGAGCGTTCGAGCACCAGAGGCTCCCGCCCCCGGATCTTCAGGGCCGCGTTGGCCCCCGCCACCAGGCCCTGGGCCGCGGCCTCCTCATACCCGGAACTGCCGTTGAACTGTCCTGCTCCATACAAGCCGGGCAGGTCGAGAAACTCCAGGGTCTGGGCCAGCTGCAACGGATCGCAGCAGTCGTATTCGATGGCATAGGCGGGCCGCATGACCCGCACCCGCTCCAGCCCCGGGATAGTGTGCAGGAATTGCAGCTGCACATCCACCGGCAGAGAGGAGGACAGCCCCTGCAGATACATTTCATCGGTATTCAGACCGCAGGGCTCGATGAAGACCTGATGCCGCTCCTTGTCCGCAAAGCGGACGATCTTATCCTCAATGCTGGGACAATAGCGTGGCCCGACCCCGTGGATTTTGCCGCCGTACAGGGGCGAGCGGTCCAGGTTTTCCAGAATCACCCGTTTGGTTTCCGCGGTCGTCCAGGTGATGGCACAATCCACCCGATTGTGCAGTTCTCCGGTGGTTTCAAAGGAAAACGGCACCACCGGATCCTCGCCGGGCTGCCGTTCCAGTCCGGTGAAATCGATGCTGGATCGGAGCACCCGCGCAGGGGTGCCGGTTTTGAACCGGCGCAGAGAGACCCCCAGTTTCCGCAGGGAATCCGTCAGCCCCACAGCGGGGAAAAGCCCGTCCGGCCCGCTGTCGTAGGACACGTCTCCCACAAAAACACGGCCCTGCAAAAAGGTGCCGGTGGCGAGGATCACCGCCCGTGCGGTGAATTGTTCCTCCAACCGGGTGGTCAGCAGCCAGCCGTCCGCTCGGTGTTCAAGCGAAACGATCTCCCCCTGGCGCAGGTCGAGCCCCGGCTGCCGTTCCAGGGCGTATTTCATATAGCCGGCATAGGCGCGGCGGTCAATCTGGGCGCGCAGGGAATGTACGGCAGGTCCCTTGCCCCGGTTGAGCATCCGGGACTGGAGGAAGGTGGCGTCCGCCGCCCGGCCCATTTCCCCGCCGAGAGCGTCCACCTCCCGCACCAAATGCCCCTTGGCCGTGCCGCCGATGGAGGGATTGCAGGGCATATTTCCCACCGCGTCCAGGTTGATGGTGAACACCACCGTACTGCAGCCCAGCCGGGCGGCGGCCAGCGCCGCTTCGATACCCGCGTGCCCGGCTCCGATCACCGCCACCTCATAATCTCCCGCGTGAAACTTCATCCAAACCCCGTGCCTTTCCATATCCGCCCGTTCCTCCGTCCCTGCCGGAGGGGAACTTCCTGTCGTAACGCTTTATTATACCGCGATCGCCGGTATACGGCAATCCCCAATTCCACCATAGAGGACATAGAAGCAGCTCGGCCCGCATACATTGAACCAGGTACCGCCATAATTGTAAGAATTTTGTAAGCAATCCACGAAAACCCTTTGCCGCAATACTATATAAGAGAGAGGGGATCCCTACGTCCAGACCTGTCAAAACCATCAACTGGAGTTTATTCGCGGCATTGCTGGTGCTCCTATTCATTCTGCTGCTACTCTCCAGGTGTTATCCGAATGCAGGGGTCTCCACCCCCACGGAGGTTTCCTCCACCACC
>USDZ01000185.1 GCA_900553525.1 uncultured Oscillospiraceae bacterium | reverse complement strand
ATCCAGATTGGAGAAAAAATACCCCGCCCGCTTTTCCAGCACTGCCAGCAACAGGGATAGACGGTTGTTGTCAAATCCCGTAGACATCCGGCGGGGGTTTCCAAATGCGGTGGGGGACACCAACCCCTGCACCTCGGCCAGCAAAGGGCGGGAGCCTTCCATCGCGCAGGCCACACAAGTGCCGCTGACATTGACCGGACGGCCGGACAACAGCATCATGGAGGGATTTTCCACCTCGACGAGTCCCCGGTCCCGCATCTCGAAAACACCGATCTCATTCGTCGCGCCGTACCGGTTCTTTGCACAGCGGAGCATCCGGTAACTGGTATGGGGATCCCCCTCAAAGTAGAGCACACAGTCCACGATATGCTCCATCACCTTAGGTCCGGCGATCGCCCCGTCCTTGTTGACGTGTCCCACGATGAAAACCGGGATATCGGCCGCTTTTGCCGCCCGCATCACCGCCGCGCTGCACTCTCGGACCTGCGTGACGCTGCCGGGAGAGGAGGAAAGTCCCGCCAGGCACATTGTCTGGATGGAATCGAGGATGAGTAGGCCGGGCCGGTATTCCTGCATGGCGCCGATCACAGTTTCCATATCGGTTTCACACAGCACCGCCAGATTGTCGCTGTGCACGCCGAGACGATCAGCCCGCAGCTTGATTTGCCGCTGGGATTCCTCCCCCGAAACGTACAGAATCGGCATCTCTCGTCCCACCTGCTCGCAGATCTGGAGCAGCAGGGTGGATTTGCCGATTCCCGGATCCCCACCGATGAGCATGAGTGCGCCCCGGACGATTCCCCCGCCTAACACCCGATCCAATTCCGACAAACCAGTCCGGGTGCGCTGTTCCCCTTCGGGATGGATCTCCCGAAGGGGCCGGATATCGGCCGTCCGTCCAGAGGCGGAGAGCGCCACGGCCGCTTTCACCGGCGTACGCACTTCTTCGATCAGGGTATTCCACTCCCCGCAAGAAGGGCATTTTCCGCCCCAACGGGGAGACTCAAAGCCACAGTTTGCGCAGACATACACAGTTTTCGCTTTCGGTGCCATATGCGGTGATCCTTTCGTTTTCACATCCGGTGAACGGTCACGGGCCATACTGGAGAATACCGCCTGCGACGGCAAAAGCCATTTGCCGCTGATAATCCGGATTTTTGAGCTTTTGCAATTCGGCGTCGTTGGACAGGAACCCGCATTCCACCAGCACGACCGGACGGCTGGCCTTATCCAGCAGATAAATGTTGGAATCCCCTTTTTTTAGTTCCCGGGTATTGTCCGGCTGAAGCAGGCCGATGATGCTCTCCCGTATGGCAGCGGCGAGTGGACGGCTTTCCTCATGATTGCCGGAATAGAACACCTGCGCACCGTCATATTGGGACTGGGTGAATTTATTTTGATGAATGCTTATCGTCACGGTGGCCTGTTCCGCCTGGGCCAGACGGTTTTTGGTGTCGCTGACCTTGCGTTCCCGCATGGTGCTGCCTACCCCGCCCACCATCTCGTCGGTGGTACGGGTCATACTCACCGAATATCCCATGATCCGCAGCATATCCGAAAGCGGCAGGGATATGGCGAGATTGATATCCTTCTCCTGCGTCCCGTCGGGTGCGACGGCTCCCCCATCCGCTCCTCCGTGACCCGGATCGATCAGAATGAGAGGGTCGGCGGGTGCCACCGAGACCGGCTGCGCCCGATCGACGATGCCGACCGCCGCCGTCAGGACGACGGCGCAGAATACGGCCACGATGAGGATGTCCAGCCACGGATTCGGTCGGTTCCGGCTATGACTTTCGGTTATGTGCGTCCGATATTCTTTCAATGCTACCACCCCGTTCATACCTATTGCACGGGGAGAGCAAATATGCCATCCTTTTCAGCGACGGCGTTTCTTCTTGGTGTTTTTGTAAATCAGGTGTTCGCTGATGGAATACTGCCGGTATCCCATCCTATACGAACCCCAGCAGATCAGTGGCAGCACCAGAACCGTAAAGGCGAACAAAAGGATCCAACCCCAGCCCACATCGGCGGTCACGAGTATCTCGCGGCCCTGTGCCTGCAGGTCGGCACTGACCGTCGGGGCAAAGGAAGCATGGAAGAGCTGAAAAACCAGAATGAACTTATCCCAGAACAAGCCGAGACGGCTGAGTAGCAGCAGAACATAGACGACGAATGAAGGGATGGCGGCAAGCAGACCCACTTTGAGGCCCCGGAGCTTGTCCTCCCGCATATGGCCGAACTGCACGCTGTTCCGGTCCCGGTCCCCTTGATTCCACAGGATCCCATACGGAAACGCCGCCAGAAGCAGCAGCATCAACACTTGGGAGAGTACATCGCGGACCACCGCCGCCCCCATAGGCACCTCGGAAAAAATCGCTCTCCGATATAAGGTCTTGGTCGTCTCGGAGGAGGAAGTTTCGCCGCTCTCGGACGAACCCGGCTCGCTCGAGGCTTCCTGCGAAGACGGTTCCTGCGACGATTCCTCATCCAGCATGCCCTCTTCTATCAGCACTGGCTGTCCGTTCTCATCGTACTCATAAATCTGGTACCCAATTTCATGGGTTGACACGCCGTTGACAATGGCCGTGATCGAGAAATAGAGAAAAAAACTCAATATTGCGGCAAGGATTGTCCGCAGAAAAATTTGCAGGGCCAGCCTGACATTCTGGCGGCCGATCTCTTTTGGGTCCGTCATGCCCGTCTGCGCCATCCGGCTCCCACCCTTTCTTTTGGTTATGTCTCTAGTATACCATGCCGGACATTCCACGGCAACTCGTTAGATGTAAATAAAACATAAACAAGACCGTCCATCCCCATTCAAGGCAACGCGACAACCTCCTAAAAGCCGAAAACGGCCCCGCTCCGAATTCGGAGCGGGGCCGCCAATCCTCTTCGCCGTCAATAGTTTTCCGCCTTGAGCTGGAAATAGGCTTTCGGATGGGCACAGACCGGGCAGACCTCGGGCGCCTTGGTCCCGACATGGATATGCCCGCAGTTCGCGCATTTCCAGATCACGATCTCTGGACGCTCGAACACGGCGCCGTCCTTGATGTTCTGCGCGAGCTTGAGATACCGTTCCTCATGCTCTTTTTCGATCTTGGCAACCGCTTCAAACAGTGCGGCGATCTCATCGAAGCCCTCCTCGCGGGCCTCCTTTGCAAAGCCGGCGTACATATCGGTCCATTCAT
>USDZ01000184.1 GCA_900553525.1 uncultured Oscillospiraceae bacterium | reverse complement strand
GAGGTAGACGGTGGAGGATGTGACCAGATGCTCCCGGATGGCGTCGATGGGCGGGTTGGTCACTTGGGCAAAAAGCTGCTTGAAATAGTTATACAGGAGCTGGGGACGGCGGGAGAGCACGGCCAGCGGCGTGTCGGTACCCATGGATGACACCGGATCCTCTCCCTTTTCCGCCATGGGCCGGAGAGTGAGAGTTTCATCCTCATATGTATAGCCGAAAAGCTTTTCCCTGACACGCAAAGGCAGGCCGGCAATGTCGCCCTGCTCCTGCTCGGCTCCGCGCAGGAGCACCTGCTCGGCGGGGGAGATGCTGTCCGGTCCCTTGTCCCGCAGACGAGCGATAAGGCTGCGGGAACGGGACGGGGCACCGTCCGGCAGTTCAGATAGGGTGCGCAGGCCGCTTTTCAGCCATTCGCCGTAGGGATGGGCATGAGAGACGGCGGCTTTGATCTCCGCGTCCGGAACGACATGCCCTGTCCCGGTGTCCACCAACAGCATCTGGCCGGGTTGAAGCCTTCCTTTTTCCAAAATGTCCGCATCGGGAATATCGCATACGCCGGTCTCGCTTGCCAGGATCAGAAGGCCGTCTTTTGTGCGGGTGTACCGGGCGGGACGCAGACCGTTGCGGTCCAGCAACGCGCCGGCCAACCGTCCGTCGGTGAAAGCAACGGCCGCCGGGCCGTCCCATGGCTCGGACAGGCAATCGGTATAGGCATAGAAATCCCGCAGGGCCGGATCCATCTGGGGATCGTTTTCATATGGCTGCGGAATGGCCGTCATACAGGCCTGGGGCAGGGAATATCCGGCGTGCAGGAGAAAGGCCAGGTATTCGTCCAGCATGGCCGAATCGCTCCCGTCGGTTTCTACGACCGGGAATACCCGGCGCAGTTCCTCACCGAAGAGAGGGGAGGCCATGACGCTCTCCCGTGCCTTGACCCATTTGGCATTCCCACCGATGGTGTTGATCTCGCCGTTGTGGATGATGTAATGCATGGGATGCGCTCTTTCCCAGCTGGGAAAAGTATTGGTGGAGAAGCGGGAATGCACCAATGCGATGGCGCTTGTGACATCACGGTCAAGCAGATCGAGATAAAACAGGGGGAGCTGGCGGGGCAGCAGCATGCCCTTGTACACGATGGTTTTGGAAGAGAGACTGGCAATGTAAAAATACGGGTCCCGGCCCTCCGCAGCGTGACGGATGGCCTTGGTCGCGACTTTGCGCAGAATATACAGCCGGCGTTCAAACGCCGCTTCATCCGCCCCTTCAGGACGGGCCAGGAACACTTGGGTGATACCCGGACAAAACGAGGCCGCCGTCTTACCGGGCACCTGATGGTTGACCGGAACCGGACGAACACCCAGCACGGCGAGGCCCTCCTCCTCGGACAGGTCGCAGAAACGGCGGATGCTGTTGTCCGCCCGCTCTTTATCCGGAGAGGTGAACAGCATTGCCACGCCGTAGTCCCCCGCCCCAGGCAGCGAGAAGCCGCTGAAAGACGCCGCTCTGGTCAGAAACGCGTGAGGAATCTGGAGCAGAATACCCGCTCCGTCCCCAGTGTCCGCCTCATTGCCCACGCCGCCCCGGTGAGCCATGCGCTCAAGCATATCGATCGCCCGAACGACCAGGGTGTGGCTCTTCCGGCCGTCGGTCTGCACAATCATGCCAATCCCACAGGCATCGTGCTCAAATCTCGGATCATACAGGCCCTGAGCCTCGGGCAGGGCCGGAGACTCCTGAGCGGGTGACAGCGCCCGCCGGGCCAAATCCCTTTGTCTCATACCAATCCCTCGCTTTGCAAATAAAAAAAACGCCCACGACCCAACCGATGACGGCAGGTCGCGGACGTCATTGTCCGTTTATATTCCAATATTTGTCTTCACTATACCCGAGAAAGCGACGTTTGTCAAGTGGCAGCTTTCACAAATTGGAGAAAAGAAATGACCGGCCCGCCGGTGTTCATGCCCATACGGCGGAAATTTTAGCTACAAAATACATGCCGGCCGATGGTGGTGATGATGGGGCGGGAACGAATCCATTGGTTGGTGGCGGTCTGGGGGTTGTAATAGTATATCGCGCCACCCGACGGGTCCCATCCGTTGAGGGCGTCCTGCGCTGCCCGATAGGCGCTTTCGGCCACCGGCTGATCGAACTGCCCGTCATAAAGACAGGAGAACGCCCCTTTTTGATAGATCACGCCGGACATGGTGTCGGGAAAAGAAGGGTGGCGCATCCGGTTCAGCACGACGGCCCCCACCGCCACCTGACCGGAGTAAGGTTCTCCCCGCGCTTCGGCGGAAATCAGCCGGGCCAGAAGGTTGTAGTCGCTGGTGCTGTGACCCGATGAACTGCCGCCCCCGCCGGAAGAGGTGAATATGCCCATCGCCTTGAGAGTGGCGGGGCCGGCGATACCGTCGGCGACCAGGCCGTTTTTTTGTTGGAACCAAACCACCGCATCCCGGGTTTTCGGCCCGTAAATCCCGTCGATTTTATCGTTGAAATAGCCCCAGTTTTTCAATTTGGTCTGGATTTGCCGGACCTCTTCGCCCTGGGAGCCGACCTTGGAAAGAGTGGGGGAAGCGCCGTCCCGGGTCCCGGGCAGCATGGCGATGATGAGAATATTCAGCAGGATGATCGCGAGAATCTGAAGGGCGCGTCGAGGATCGTTTCGCCGGCCGTTTAAAATAATCGGTTTCATAGGGCACCTCGTTTGTATTTTGGCATTAGTTTGTTCCGCCGCCTGGGACATTATGCGGGAAGGCGGGTTCGACTCGACCGGATTCGTAAAAAGAACCGGCCTTTTGTTGCAAAGATCCTGCAATTTTACCCAAATTAGAGATAGAAAGACAGAACAATCAAAATTTTCTCGGTTTTCGTAGAAAAAACAGCTTGACAAAGAGGAGGGGGGATGGTATGATAGCAAGGCGCTCTTGAGGGGGACGAAGGACCGCCGAGGGAAGCGCGAAGGGACCTTGAGAATTAAACAGCGCGAGAGAAGAGAACGACCCGTTAAAGAGAGAGTTTCAAGGAACCGAGTCGTGAGAGCGGCGAGGGGAAGAGAAACGGAGCAGATGGAAGATCTGCGAAGAGCCAAGCGCTCAAGAGAGAATATATACCGGAGGAAGAATCCGGTGTATATAAAGGATTAAATAGAGAGTTTGATCCTGGCTCAGGACGAACGCTGGCGGCGTGCCTAACACATGC